>CAMWTX010000024.1 GCA_947177315.1 uncultured Bacteroidales bacterium
TTTTTGAAATAAGAACTTAAAAAATACAGCCATGATGTTTAAACGCAGCTCTTTTATCGCCATTGCTTCCTTGTGCGGCGTGTTGATGTTCACCACTTCGTGCAAGACCCCGAGAGAAAAGAGGTTGGAAGCCGAAAACGAAAGACTGAACAACGAAATCATCAAATCGGATTCGGTGCAGATACAGTTTATGAACGCCTATGCCGAAATCGACGCCAACCTGCAGGCTATCAAGACGCGCGAAAAAATGATCAACCGCAATAGCCAGGATGCCGAAGAAAACGCCGATGTGCAGCAGCGCATCATCGCCGATATCGTTGCCATCGGCAAATTGATGGAAAGCAACCGTCAGAAATTGCAGAACATGGAAAGCCTGCGCCGCCAGTCGAACGCCGCCCGCGCAGAAGTCAAGAAACTCCAGGCCGAAAACGCTTCGCTCAAGGAAAAACATGCCGTAGCGGTCAATAATCCGCAGGATGCCGAAAGAATCGAAGCGCTCGAAAAAGAAACCGCCCGTTTGAACGAACTCAACCAAAGCCAGGTCAAAATGATTGCTGCGCTTAAAAAGCAACTGGCCGAAAGCGAAGCCCGCATCGAAAGCCTGCAACAGGAACTGGCATCGCTTAAAGATGCTTACGCCGCTTTGGAAAACATAAACAAGGAGCTCAAGGCCAACGAAGCGCAATATCTTGCCCGTTTGGAAGAACAGGAAGCCACCATTTCAAACCTGAACAACCAGCTGAACCAGACCAAGACCGTTTATTATATCGCCGCTCCCGCCAAGGATCTGAAGTCTAAAGGCATCGTTGTCAAGAACAGCGTAAATCCGGATATCAAGGTTTCCGCCCTTACTTCCGTTCCCGATTTCAATGAACTGCGTGTTATCGAAACCAAATCCGGTAAAGCGGACTTGTTGAGCAAACACCCCCAAGGCAGTTACCGCATCGATAACAAGGATAAAAAGAACATCAGGATTGAAATCACCAATCCTCAAAGTTTTTGGAGCCTGAGCCGCGTCTGCGTGGTCAGCACCAAATAATTATGAATAAGTTATCCCTTAAAATAAAGCACATTGCCGGCATCTTCGTATGGGTGTCGGTAATGTGTTTTTCTATTTCCTGCCGTAGCGACAGGCCGCAGCCCTTCCTCAATCAGAAACAGATGTGCGGATTGCTGTGCGATATCCGCCTGGCGGAGGCGCACCTGTATCAGACCCGCGAGCAAAAAGACGAGGCGAACCGGGTGATGATAGACCGTTCGATAGATGTTTATGTGCCGGTTTTCCAGAAATACGGCATCAACTATGAGCAATACCAGGCCATAGAGAAATATTATATGCACCATCCCGAAAAGATGGAGAAGATAATGCGCGCCGTGGCCGAAAAACTTACGGCGATGAAGAGCGGCAGGGTGGAAGTTCCGGAAAACGAAGCCGCCGTTTCTAAAGAATAATCCTCTTGATTTTTAATCCACGTCGATGTCGGTACGCAGGTTTTCCATAATGAAACCTTGGCGTTCGGGCGTGTTTTTTCCCATATAGAATTCCAGCGTTTCGCGTATGCCCTGTTCCTTGCGCATGATAACGGGGTCCAGACGCATCTGCGGTCCGATGAACACCTTGAATTCTTCGGGCGAGATTTCTCCCAGCCCCTTGAATCGGGTTATTTCGGGCTTGTTGCCTATTTCCTTGATGGCTTGCAGGCGTTCCTCTTCGGTATAGCAGTAGAAAGTCTTTTGCTTGTTGCGCACGCGGAACAAGGGCGTCTGCAGGATATAGAGATGCCCTGTCTTCACGATGTCGGGAAAGAACTGCAAAAAGAAAGTGAGCAGCAACATGCGGATATGCATCCCGTCCACATCGGCATCGGTGGCTATCACGATATTGTTGTAGCGCAGGTTCTCCATATCCTCGCCCACGTTCAGAGCCCCTTGGAGCAGGTTGAACTCTTCGTTCTCATATACGATTTTCTTGCTCAGCCCGTAGCTGTTGAGCGGCTTTCCGCGCAGACTGAACACGGCCTGGGTATTGGCGTCGCGGCTCTTGGTGATGCTTCCCGTGGCCGAATCCCCTTCGGTAATGAAGAGCGTGGTCTGCAGGCGCAGGTCGTGGTTGGAATCGTAGTGAACCCGGCAGTCGCGCAGTTTCTTGTTGTGCAGGTTCACTTTCTTGGCACTTTCGCGGCTGAGCTTCTTGAGGTCGGTCATGCTCTTGCGCTCTTTCTCGCTCTCGATGATTTTGCGCTGCATGGCTTCCGCCACGTCGGTGTTGATATGCAGAAAGTTGTCGAGGTTCTTCTTGACCGAGTTGCTCACGTAGTTGCGCACCGTCTCGCGGTTCTCGCCGCTCTGCGCCTTTTTCGACTCCTCGCTGTTGTCCATATACACCGAACCCAGCTTGGTCTTGGTCTGGCTCTCAAAAACAGGTTCTATCACCTTGATGCTCACGGCGGCAATCAGCCCCGTGCGCACATCGGCGGTGTCGTAATCCTTCTTATAGAACTCCTTGACCGTTTTGGCAAAGGCTTCGCGGAAAGCCCCCTGGTGCGTTCCCCCCTGGGTGGTGTGCTGTCCGTTCACAAAGCTGTAGTATTCTTCGCCGTACTGCTTATCCACATGGGTAAAGGCATATTCGATGTCTTCATCCACGATATGCACCACCGGATAGAGCGGATGGCCGTCCATATTGCGTTCCAGCAAATCCTTGAGCCCGTTCTCGCTCTTGATTTTGTTCTTGTTGTAGTGAATCGTCAGGCCGTGGTTCAGATAGGCGTAGTTCCACAGCATGCTTTCCACGTATTCTTCAATAAAATGGTAGTTGCCGAACATATCGGCATCGGGAACAAAGGTTATCTTGGTGCCGTTGCGGTCGTTGCAGTCGGTAAGTTCTTCCTTTACCAGCACGCCCTTGGCGAATTCGGCGTACTTTTTCTTGCCCTCGCGGATGGATTCCACGGTAAAGAAACTCGAAAGGGCGTTCACCGCCTTGGTACCCACACCGTTCAGCCCCACCGATTTTTTAAAGGTCTTGGAATCGTATTTGGCACCGGTGTTCATTTCCGAAACGCAGGCCACCACCTTGCCCAGAGGGATGCCGCGCCCGTAGTCGCGCACCGTAACCGTGCTTTCCTTGAGCGTTACCTCAATCGTCTTGCCGTTGCCCATCACAAACTCGTCGATAGAGTTGTCTATCACTTCTTTGAGCAAAACGTAGATGCCGTCGTCCTGGCTGGCGCCGTCGCCCAGCTTGCCGATATACATGCCCGGACGGAGCCGGATATGTTCGTTCCACTTAAGGGTCCGGATGGTTGCTTCGTCGTAGTCGGCAACGGCAAAATTCAAGGCGTCTTGGGGTTTTTCTTCGGTCATGATGTGCTCTGGGTGATAAAAGGCGGGCAAAAATAACGATAATTTAGTAACTTCGCGCGGTATTAACTCTTTATTCCACGCAAAATAGACATGAAAAAGTTTTTTGGCCCGTTTTTAACCGTTTTGTTTTTCGGTTTGTTTTTGGTCGGGAATGTGAACGCGCAGACCGCTATCACCACCTTTCCCTACACGGCGGATTTCGGTACAACGGCATCGCCCGGTGCGGACAATGCCAAGTGGCAGTTCAAGTCTTTCAATTCTGACGGTGAATTGCAGAATACTTCCACACAGTGGAATATTTCTGCAATAGCCGAAGGCAGACTGGCGGTTTGTTTTAGCCAAGATAACTATGCTACCGAAACGATGCCTACGGCTTTTACCCCTGTTCTCCGTTTGGAAAAGGCAGACAATACAAGCTATGCGATTCATGTTACCTATTCCGTTCCGGTTGAGCCGACTAAGAGAACGTTGGTGATGCGTCTGCATACCGCCGATGCTTCGGGCGAACCCTATTATGAGTATGGTGTTGGCACCAAACAATATCAATACGAAGATTCCATCAAGGATTCCGATGGCAAGGTACGCAGCGTGTTGCTCCAGAACTACCAGGGGGTTCCCAAAAACGGGGTTTCGGAATATACGTATTATGTTTCTTCCGATTTGATTCCTGAGAACGGCGATTACCGTATATCTTTCCTGATTGACCGCCCTGCCGAAAAGAGCATCAAGGCTGGAGAAAAGCTGTATATCTCCGCTTTTCGCGTGGAAAAAATTGAGAATGTGGACTTGGCGGCAGGCCAGATTATAAGCCCCTATACCGATTCGAAGGCAGACGCGCAGGCTTTTTCAGCTTTTGTAATGAACCGCGGGGGTGGTATTGTAAAGAACTTTACCGCCTGCTATCAGGTGGATGGTTCCGAACCTGTACAGGAAAACTTTTCCAATGTCAATATCTTTCCGGACGGAATTTGCCGGATTGCTTTCAAGAGACTGCCCGATTTGCAGACGGGCAACCATACCCTTAAGTTCTGGCTTGCCCATGCCGATGATATGAATCGCAGCAACGATACGGCAAGTTGTTTGATCAAGGCAGGAACCGCCGCTATCGCCACCATGCCGGCCAATTATCGGTTTACCGAAGAAAAGCCTTATGGTTGGACGATGTACAGTGATTCTTTCTATGCCGAACCCGCCTGGCGTTTCGTAAAGGAAGAAAACAAAAACCTGCCTTACGTTTCCACCGATAAACCGAATGGCAACAGAAACAATGATTGGTTGATTTCTCCGCAGTTCAACTTTGAGAAAGGCAAGATGTACCGCATGGAGTTCACTTATAAGGCTGTTTTGGAAACCGGCGATATCATGGGCGACAAGTCTTTGGCGCTCTATATGTGCAAGAATGCGGGCAGGGATTCGCTCTCTTTCCAAGAATTGGTGTGGAAACAAGACCGTTTCGAATACACAGGCAACCGTCGAATGGTGGTTTATTACCGTGCCAAGGAAAACGCTGTCCGCACCCTGGCTTTTCATACTTACGGACCTGCTACTAACGGCGGTCTGCAACTGCAAGGAGTATCGGTTTCCAAGGCGGAAATAAATGAATTGGATTACTTTTTCGATTTTGACGGAAGTTCCAGTGAAGAACCGGAATATCTGGTAGAAAAGAATCTTGATTTTGTGGATTACGACGGCAATGTTTCCGATGCCGGAACACCGGGTAATTGGGAATTGTGGGGCAACCAATCGGGATATAACAGTCAATATTCGGCACGTTCGATAGGCTTGCGCGGACAAACCAACGATTGGATAGTCTTTAATCCTTTCTATTTAGAGGCAGACAAGGATTATTATCTGAGTTTTCGCGCCACAATGGGTCAGAACAATGCGGACCACAACGGTTCATTGGAATATTACGTGCTTGCCGACGGCCCCCGTTACGATTTGGATTACGGCCAGCAACCAGGCATAAAAGGCAAGAAGACCGTAGCTGGCGATTACGATACGGTGCGCCGGGTCTTTACCGTAAGCGAGAGCGGTTATTACCTGCTTTCGATACGCAATGTTACCGAGAACCCCGAACAGACCGACCTTGAAAGGGAGAAAAATTATACCGTTTTTGTGGATAATGTTTCCTTGAGTACGGAAGAGCGTACGGCGGTGCAGGCTATGTATGCCAATGTTCCGTATGAAGCCCGTTTCGGACAAACCGTAACCTTAAGCATGACGTTTCGCAATTTCTCGTTGGTAAAAGTGCCTGCCGATTCGATAGCTTTTTGTTATCAGATCGACAGCGGGGAGGTTTGTCGGGAAACTCCGGTTACGGATGCTTTGCCGCAGGTAAGCAACAATTACACTTTTTCCCGAAAAGCATCTTTCAGTAAGGATAAGGATCAGACGGTAAGGTTTTGGGTGGAAATGAAAGGTTCTTCCGAAAAACCGGATTATGTGGAAGTAAGGGTAAATAAAATCCAAGCCAAGGAATTGCCTTTTGTGGAAAGGTTTGCCGAAAAATCGATGGATGATTGGCAGTCTTATCCTGATTCGCGCAGACAATGGCAGATGCAGTTCGGATCGGAAACGGCGCATTCGGGCGAATGGGCCGTCAAGTACCAAACGGGCGCATCCGCTTTTTCCGACTTTTTGGTGAGTCCTTTGTTGCGGGTTGAGCAGGGCAAGACCTATCGCGTTTCGTTTTTCGGTAAACGTGGCGGAAACAACGTGGGAGCCAACGACAGCCTGCGTCTTTTCTATGCCTACAACCGCTACGACAATACGGGATTTATCCGTCAACTGGCGGTTTTCCCAAAACCGGAAAACACAGATTATGATTTTTACCATGCCTATGTGCGTTTTCCCGATTCGGGTGTGGTTTTCCTGGGGCTGGAAGCCCGTCTGGAAGGCAATACCGATCCTTTGTACATAGATGATTTCGTATTGGTGGACAGCCTGCATACGACTATTTCCGACTATGTGGTTTCCGACCTTTTGGTTTCGGGCAATATGTCGGAATGCGACACGATGGCCATAGGCAGGGTTTCCTTCAAGATTACGGCGGGCGGTTTCTCGATGCCCGAAACCATCCGTGCGTATATCAGCTACGATGATGCGCCGGCCAAGGATATTTCTTTCCATAAGGAAATGATGGACGGCGAAGAAGTCGAACTTTCTTTCACGATGCCGATGTTTTCGGGCGGTGAACACCGCGTAAGGGCCTGGATCGGGCTTCCCGAAGAAGTGAACCGTACCGACGATACCGTTTCGGCCACCTTCAATGTACATACACCGCAGGTCATGCCGTTCCGGGACGGCGATATCCGCGTGGTGGGTTCGCCCCGCATGTCTTCGTGCTTTGAGCTGGATTCCACTGGAATTTATATACTCCGTTACCGTTACGATGCCACCGAAGCCGAAGGTGCTTCGGTGCGGCTGAATCTCTTGACCTATGGCGGCAACCGTATCGTGAACGCCCGTCAGGTGGATGAGCAAACGAATGTGTCCGGGATTCAGACGGTCGAAAAGGAAATTACACTCAGAGAAGTAAGCGTGTTTGCCTTTGGCGTTGAGTGTAGCGGTCTGCCGGTGGGTGGTGTTTTCCGCATCGACAGCATTTGGTTCGAAGCCAAGCCCGCTTTTGTTCCCGACACCAATGTTAACGATACCACGGCCATCGGCACTTTTGCCGCCGATGAATTCCGCCTGCAACCCAACCCGGCCTCCGACCTGGTGGAAATTGTCGTTCCCGCACAGGCACAACACTTGGATATTTTCGATATGCAAGGCCGTGTATGCCGCCATTTCGCCTTGAGGAAACAGCCGGTGCTGCGTGTTTCGCTGCAAGGATTGAAAGCGGGCGTGTATATGGTGCGCGTGTCGGGCGACCGCAAGGCGGCCACGCTCAAACTTATCAAGAGATAGCATGAAGAAAATAGCCTTTTACGGCTTGGCCGCCAAATTGGTGGAATTGAGCATGTTCGAAGAACTGCTCTCCGTTCTCGACCAGACTTGGGAGGAACCGGCACGGTTTTTCTTTGCCCAGGATCTGTCGGAGAGGATGCGCAAGGATTTTCCATCGCTGGCGACCCGTTATCTGGATGAACCCGACCGCATCTACACCGACGAGTTGCCCGACGGCACCGATTTGCTGGTATGTCTGGGCGGCGACGGCACCATGCTCGACACCCTGCATCTGGTAAAGGACACCAGCGTTCCCGTATTAGGCATCAATTTTGGCCGTTTGGGCTTTCTCAACGCCTTGAACGCCAGTGGCATCAAAACCTATCTGCAACCCGGCTTCTTTGACCGTTTCCGGCGCGAAAACCGCCTGATTCTGGAAGCGGACGAGTTCGATTTCTACGGCGAACAGGAAAACGAGAATCCGTTTGCCTTTCCCTACGCGCTCAACGAAGTGACGGTCTATAAGAACGATGCCTCGCCCCTGGTGCTTTTGGACGTATATGTGGACGGCGTTTTCATGAACACCTACTACGGCGACGGGGTGTTGTTCTCCACGCCCACCGGTTCCACCGCCTATTCGCTCAGCTGCGGCGGGCCTATCCTGATTCCTTCGGCCGACAACATACTCATTACGCCCATCGCCTCGCATACCCTTACCGTGCGCCCCATTATCCTGGAGGGCTATCAGGAAATCATGGTCAAGACCCGGGGCAGCAAGGGATGCCGCGTGATGCTCGACTCGGTGATGGTGGAAATCGAAGGGCCGTTCAGCTTTAAGATCCGCAAGGCGGGATTCAAGTTCATCACCATTTATCCGCCCGAAAGGAATTTCTTCGACGCCATCCGCGAAAAGCTCATGTGGGGGGTCGATATACGGCACAAGTAGGTCTTTTCGTGCTTTTTTCGGCGATTTTCATTATATTTGCCCGTTTTAGCCAAAATGAAATCATGGGTCGATTAAAAGTAGGACTTGCGCTTTTGTTGCTGGGTGCTTTGCTGTCGGGTACGGTTCGCGTGCAGGCACAGCGTTCCGAGATAGGTATCGGAGTGGGAGGGGCTTTTTATTTGGGCGATATCAATCCCAAAAAGGTTTTTCACGACACCCGTTTTTCCGCCGGTGTCTTTTACCGTTACAACATCGATACGCGGCTGGCCTTGCGTTTTGCCGGCACTTACGGACGTATCACGGCTTCCGACCAGAGTTTCGACAATCCCCGGAACCTCAATTTCCGCAACGATTTGGTGGATATAGCCGCCCTTTTGGAAATTAATTTCGTGAACTTCTTTACCGGAAGCCGGCAGCATCGCTTTACGCCTTATCTGGCCTTGGGTGCGGCCATCTGCTTTTCGAACCCTTACGGACGTTATTACGACCCGGTTTCGCAAGACGCGCGCTGGGTGGCCTTGCGTCCGCTGCATACCGAAGGGCAGGGGTTGCCGGGCTACAAAAAGGAATATTCGCTGGCGCAGTTCGCCCTGCCTTTCGGCATCGGCTTTAAGGTAAGCATTGCCAAAGGGGTCTCCTTGGGTCTGGAATGGATGATGCGCCTTACCTTTACCGACTACCTGGACGATGTGGGCGGAGATTACGCCAATGTGGGCGATGTACGTTCCAACTATGGCGATATCGCCGCGCATTTTGCCGATCCTTCGGGTCTGGAACACGCGATAGGTTCGCAAAGGGGCGACAAGAATTTCTTCGATTGGTATTCGTTTGCCATGGTTACCGTCTGTGTACGTCTTAACGGCCGTGAATCGCTTTGCCCGGCCTATGGGCAACGGCAACTTAAAAAAAGGTATTGATTCCATGGATTTTTTGCAAGCCATACAGCCCGAAAGGGTTCCTGCCCATGTAGCCATTATCATGGACGGCAACGGGCGTTGGGCGCAGAACCGGGGGTTGGAACGCGCGCAAGGCCATATCGAAGGGGTCAAGGCGGTGCGCCGCATTACCGAGGCGGCTTGCCGGGTTGGTGTGAGGTATCTGACCCTCTATGCTTTTTCCACCGAGAATTGGAACCGTCCCCAGGCGGAAGTGAACGCCCTGATGGGGCTTTTGGTTTCCTGCCTGCATAACGAAATGCCTTTGTTCATGAAGAACGGCATACGGCTTCGGATTATCGGAGACAAAAACTCGTTTTCGCCCGAAGTGCGGCAGGCCATGAACGACGCTTTGCGGCAGACCGAAAACAATACGCGCATGGATTTGGTGCTCGCACTCGGTTACAGCGCCCGTTGGGAACTAACCGAGGCGTTCCGCCAAATGGCAAGGCAGGTGCAGGAAGGCAAGTTGCAGGCCGAAGCGGTCAATGCGGATAAAATCGGGGAGTTTCTGGCCACTTCTTTCATGCCCGACCCCGATTTATTGATACGTACCGGCGGCGAGAGCCGTGTAAGCAATTTCCTGCTGTGGCAGATTGCCTATGCCGAAATGTATTTTTCGCCGGTGTTCTGGCCCGACTTTACCGAAGAGATGTTTTACGAAAGCATCGTGAACTATCAGAACCGGGAACGGCGTTTCGGCAAGGTTCCCGCCAAGCCGGCAGGCGTTTAAAACCAACAGAGAGGTGAGGGATTTTATAAAAAAGCGTTTTTCAAGATACTCCGTGAGCCTGTTCCTTGCGGCGGTCGTTTCGCTTTTTTGCCCTATCGCCGAGGCACAGGACGTGATTTCGTACAGTTACGTGCGCGAATACCAGATTGCCGGCATCACCGTGAGCGGGGTCAGCTATCTCGACCCCAACGCGCTCATACACCTTTCGGGGCTTTCGGTGGGCAAGCGCATCAAAGTTCCCGGCGATGCCACCGCCAACGCCATCGACAACCTTTGGAAACAGGGTCTTTTTGAAGACATCAAACTTACCGCCACCAAAATCGAGGGCGACCGCATCTATCTCAACATCGACCTCAAGGAACGTCCGCGCCTATCGGGAATCACCTACGAAGGCGTTCCCAAGTCCATCATCACCAAAGTCGATGATGAACTCAAGATAAAGGCCGGCGACATCCTCACCGACTACAAGATAGCCCAGGTGGAGAAGAAAATCAAGGAAGCCTTTCTCGACAAGTCTTACTACAACGCCAAGGTGGATTTTGTCAAAAAGGCGGATACCTTGGGGCAGAACGGTGTGGTTTTGCTGGTCAAGGCGGAAAAAAACGAAAAAGTCAAGATACAGGAAATATCGTTTGAGGGAAACACCGCCACCACGCCCCAAGGCGCGAACCTCGACTTCTGGAAAAAAGTGGCGCGCGGTTTCCGCAAGGTGGGCAATAAGCAGAATCTGGCGTTTTCCGACAAACGCCTGCGCCGCATCATGAAGGCCACCAAGCAGGTTTCTCCCTTGCGTTTTTGGAAAAAATCCAAATACATTCCCTCCTCGTTGCAGGAAGACCTCCGGCTGTTGTCGAAAGCCTACAACAAAGAGGGCTTCCGCGATTTCCGCGTGCTGGGCGACTCGCTCTATCAGATCAACGACAAGCGGCTGGGTCTTAAAATCAAGCTCTACGAAGGCGACCCCTATTATTTCGGCAACATCTCCTTTGTGGGCAACGAACGCTACACCTCCGCCCAGTTGGCCTCGGTGATGAACATACAGAAAGGCGAGCTCTACAACGAAGAAAAATTCACCACCAACCTGATGATGAACCCTAACGGGGCGGACATCAATTCGCTCTACTTCGACAACGGTTTTCTTTTCTGCCAGACCGTTCCGGTGGAAACGCAGGTCTATAACGACACGGTGGATATCGAAATCCGTATTTCGGAAGGCATGCAGGCGCGTTTCAACGAAATCCGCATACAAGGCAACACCCGTACCAACGACCATGTTATCCTACGCGAACTGCGCACCGTTCCGGGGCAGCTGTTCAGCCGTACCGAAATCATCAATTCGGTGAACACCTTGCGCCAACTGCGCTATTTCAACGATGAATCGATTGCGCCCCAGCCCATCCCCAACATGGCGGACGGCACCACCGACCTCGAATTCAACCTTGAGGAAGTGGGTTCAGACCAACTGGAACTTTCGGGCGGTTTCGGCGGCGGCATGGTGGTGGGAACCATCGGTTTGTCTTTCAATAATTTCTCGCTCCGCAACCTGTTCAAGCTCGACCGCTGGAAACCGCTTCCCTCCGGTGACGGGCAGCAGCTGAGCATCCGCGCCCAATCCAACGGAACCTATTATTGGTCGGTGGCCACTTCCTTTACCGAACCTTGGCTGGGCGGCAAGAAACCGTTGGCTTTCAGCGTGTCGTACAACCACTCCCAGCAATCGAACGGGCTCTCCAAAAACGACGTGAACTACGGCAAACTCATCGTGGATGGTGCTTCGGTGGGCTTGGGGCAACGCCTCAAATGGCCCGACGACTTCTTTACCCTTTTCCAGTCCATCAGCTACGAACGCTACCGTATGCGCAACTACGATATGGACAACGGCGTAACCGACGGGGTTTCGAACAACATCCGCTACAATTTCACCATACAGCGTCAGAACCTCGATGCGGCCATGTTCCCCACCAGCGGTACTTCCATCTCGCTCGGTTTCGAGCTCACGCCGCCCTATACCGCCTTGGGCAGCAAGCTGTATAAGAGCGGCAATCCCGAAGACCATTACAGATGGCTCGAATACTATAAGATCTCGCTCAAGGCTGGCTGGTATTTCAACCCTGTGGCCAAATTGGTGGTCAACGCCCGTATCCGGGTCGGTTTCCTGAGTTATTACACGAAAAAGACGGGTTATCCCATCTTCGAACGCTTTTATCTGGGCGGCGACGGGCTTACCGGATTCGGTCTGGACGGCCGCGAACTGATCGGCATGCGCGGATATTCCAACAATTCGCTTTCGCCTTCCTCCGGGGCCACCGCCTACGACAAGATTACGCTCGAACTGCGGTATCCCTTCTCCACCTCGCCGGTGGCCACCGTATATGCGCTGGCCTTTTTCGAGGCGGGCAACAGCTGGGGCAAGGCCACAGACATGAACTTGTTCCAAGTGTATAAATCCGCTGGGGTAGGGGTCCGCCTCTTCCTCAATTCCATGGGTATGTTCGGGCTCGACTGGGGCTACGGCTTCGACAAGGTGCCCGGCAACAAGTCCGCCAACGGAAGCCATTTCCATTTTTCCATCAACCAGTCGCTGGATTGGTAGGGTCGGGATGGCATGATATTTGCAATGAAAGAGCCTGTTTGTTGAACAGGAAAAGACGGAAGGAGCCCCTGGGTTCCGCCGTTTTGCCAAAAAAAACGATAAGAAAATGAAAAAGATTGTTCTTTCCGCCCTCGTGGCCTTGTGCTTGGGATGCATTGCCCACGCGCAGAAGTATGCTTATGTGAACACCGAATACATCTTGCAGAATATTCCCGAGTTCACTGCCGCCCAGGAAGAAATCGACAAGCTTTCGGTGGAATGGCAGAAGGAAATCGAAGCCAAGTTTGCCGAAATCGACGCCATGTACAAGAAATTCCAGAACGACGCCCCGCTTCTGACGCAGGATATGCGCAACCGCCGCGAAAACGAAATCGTGGTTAAGGAACGCGCCGCCAAAGATTTGCAGAAAAAACGTTTCGGCGTGGACGGCGACCTCTTCAAACGCCGTCAGGAATTGGTGCAACCCATTCAGGACAAGATTTATACGGCCATCGAAAAACGCGCCAAACAGCGGCAGTACGTGTTTGTGTTCG
>CAMWTX010000025.1 GCA_947177315.1 uncultured Bacteroidales bacterium
TTGTCTACTAGAGTCTTTTTACCTTCTTTTCATCCTACTTTTTGTCTACTAGGCCGTAAGAACCGCTATCGCCCCCTGGGAACAAGCCGAATTGGCGTTACTGACGATGTTGCTTTTGTTGTGCGGTGACTTGACATCGATATAACCGTATTTGGCGGTGGTCAAGTCGGGATTGGCGTTGTCCTCGATGCCCGGATAAAGTTTCTGCCGTGCCTCAACCGCCTGCGGCATGATTTCGGGGTTGATCCAGCAGTCGGTCTCCCGTGCATACGCCTTGGCCACGGCGAGTATCTGCCAGTAGTCCGGCGCTTGGTCGTCCACCAGCCAATGCTGATACACAGCGAACCCGCTCTCCGTATCGATATGCACGATACGGAACTGCTCCGGCAGGGAAAGGGCGTAGATGGCCTCTTTCTGTGCCGGGGTCAGCTTGGGACGTGTGTACTTGGCGCGGTGGGTCATCGGAAATGGTTTACTGTGCGGACGGTTCCGTTGTCTGCACAGCAAAGATAAGCCCTTTCCCAACGCGCGTTTCTTAAAAAAATGTTAAAAATGACGGATGATTTCTTAAAATTTTTTCAAGGCCTTTCGCGCCCCCGTGCAAGAGCGAAGCGATTTGCACTAACCAACCGCCGGAGGCACCTATTCCGTGCGCCCAAGGCGCACTCAACACCCGCCGGAGGCACCGACCGCAGCGTCGGACGCGCGTTCTGGCGGGCAAAGCCCGGCAGTTATTCCATAGCGTAGGTCCAATGCGCAGGGTGCGGGGCGGCCTTGCGCCAAAGCCAGTATCCACTTGCCGTCCGCTGAGGACCGCCGTCCGCGTAGGACTCGCCTTTCTTTTGGTTACTTTTCTTTGGCGAAGCAAAGAAAAGTAACATAAGGGAACAGGGCGCCAAGCGCCCGTAAAAAAAACCGAGCCCCCAGGCTCGCCCACCCCTTCGGCATCCCCCGAAAAAAACATAAGGGGGATAAGGGGGCAAAACCCCATATCAAGTCAACAGGGTGTTGATAAGTGAAGATTTTTTGTTGGGAAATTGGAATGCTTGTTGTTTTGAAAATTGTTTTATATTAATATTGTTGGCCATAAACTGAAACGATTGGTTCATGGGAAAAAGTTTTGTCAAACGAAAAATTTTCGTACCTTTGTTCCAACAGATTCCGCCACGCCTCTCCACGATGCGTACCAGGGCGGAACTTTTTTTATACCCTCATGAAATACACTAAACCCCCGCTTTCCATTGACGAACAGCTTTCCATTCTCCAAGACCGGGGGCTCATCATCGAAGACATTCCTTTTGCCCGGAATCAGCTTGCCAAGATCGGGTATTTTCGTTTTGTCAACTATCTCTATCCTTTGGAATCCGACAAGGAAAACCACTTTTTCAAACCGCATAGTTCGTTTGATAAGGCGTTGAACCTCTATTATTTCGACAAAGAACTAAGGTCCTTACTGTTCTCGGCTATCCAAACGGTGGAAATTGCCTTGCGGAGTAAAATCACGCATTCGGTCGCCATGAAATACGGCGCGTTCTGGTTTTCGGACATCGCGTTATTCACCAATAAATCGTTGGCAGAAAAGAATCTATCGGTAGTCCGCTCGGAAGTTGCCCGCTCCAAGGAAGACTTTATACTGAATCACTACAAAAAATACGACACACCGGATTTGCCGCCGGTATGGAAAACGATGGAGGTTCTTTCCTTCGGAACGATTTCTAAAATTTACCGTACGCTTTCGGACAAGGTTCTAAAAAAAGGGATTGCCCATGAATTCGGTTTGCCACAACATAAATATTTGGAAAGTTGGATGATGTCTTTGTGTCTCTTGCGAAATTTCGTCGCCCATCATATGCGTGTGTGGAACCGCAATTTTTCGGTGCTGCCACAACTTCCAGAATATCTCGATTTTTCTTGGATTGATTCAACAAAAGACATTCCTCCGAAAGTCTATTCCCCGCTGTGCTGTCTGGTATATCTTCAAAACCAGATTCATCCAGACAATCTTTTCGTAAAAAACTTTAAGTCTTTGTTGTCAACCTACTCCAACATAGACACTCATGCCATGGGCTTCCCCGACAACTGGCAGGAACAGCCGCTGTGGAAGTAGGTTTTGCAAAGGGTGTTGCCGATATGTTTCCCATGATATATTAATATTATGCAGATGTGTCAAATTATTGATTGTCAATGTACAGTTTTTACACATGCGTATAACATTCGCCGAAGGCGCCCACCCGTGCGGCAGCGCAGCGACCGCACCAAACAACCGCCGCAGGCACCGACCGCAGCGTAGGGGCGCGTTCGTGCGAAGCACGCGCTCCGTCGGGGGCGGCCTGTGGGAAGATGGGGGCGGCCACGCGCCAAAGCCAGAATCCACTTGCCGTCCGCTGAGGACCGCCCGCCGCGCAGGCGTCGCCTTTCTTTTGGTTACTTTTCTTTGGCGAAGCAAAGAAAAGTAACAACACAAGGGGAAAAGGGGGGCAACGCCCCCCCAAAAAAATCCGCTAAAAAAACAATTTCACCCCGCCTTTGACCCAGATGCCGGCCTGGGGAATATTGCCCAAATCGCAGTATTTGAGGTTGAACAGGTTAGATGCCGTTACAAAGGCTTCGTAGCGCGGCCTGTTCCAATACAGCCGCAGGTTGCAGAGCAGGTAGGGCCTGTAGCGCGTTTCCCGGGAATTTTCATCGAGGTAGGTGCCGGCGCGGTCGTTGAGGATAAACTCCCAGGACGCACCCAAAGAAGCATAGATGCCATGCTCGATGGTAAGGCTCAGATGGTTGCGCAGGTAGTCGGTAACATACAGCGAGTGATAGTTTCTGCTGTGCTTGCCCACAAAAAGAAAGGCGTAATCTAGGCCGATGCGCCGCAAATAGGGAATGTTCGGCGTGTAGGAAAAGGAGAGCTCCGCGCCCGTGGTCTGCAATCGGGTCAGGTTGCGCGCATACCATTTCTCCTGGCCGCTTTGCCGCACCCAGTCGATAATGCGGAAGCCGTAGCGGTAGAATACCTGCACGCCGGCACGCAACGCGCCATGATGCCAATGCAGCCCGGTTTCCGCCGTAACGGCCTGTTCGGGCCTGAGGGCGGGATTCCCCTGCTGGGAGGCGGAGGTATAGTAGAGGTCTGTAAATGTGGGCAGACGGTAGGCGTGGTTCACGAAAACAGACCATTCCCAGTGCGGATGCCAACGGTAAGCGGCCGAAGCCCCGCCGAACAGCGAAGCGCCGAAATCGGGGCTGCCGTTGAGCAACAGCCCGGCGGCCAGTTTCCATTTTCCGTTGGCCGAACGGTAATGGTGCTGCACAAAGCCGTTGGCCAGCTGCCGCAGTCCGCTTTTAGTGTAGAAAGCGCCTTTCTCGAACGGCACGGGCTTGCCGGGCGAGGCATGGTCGGCCACTTCCGGCATCAAGATTCCCAGATTGTTGCTCAGGATATGTTCATGGCGGTAATTGAGGCCGAGGGTCGTGGTGCCGCCCCAAGGCCAGGCATAGGCGGCGGTAAAGCCTACGCCCGCCACGTCGGTGCGGTGGAAATTGGGCCCCGAATACCACTCGGGCGCGGAGACCGGATAGCGGAACAGGTCGTAGCGGTCGTGGTGCTGCCGCCAATAGGCGCGCCCTTCCACGCGCCAGTTTTTCCATACCTTGCTGTATTGCAGAATCGCCAGAAAAGTCTTGGTTTGGTCGGACTGCTGGCGGTAGCGCGCCGAATAAAAGCTTTGGGCACCGTAGCGTTTGTCGGCAAAACCGAGGCTCAACTTGAACGTGCCGGCTTTTTCGGGCCGGTTATAGCCCACGCGCACCAAGGCCTGGGTGATTCTAAAATCGGTGTTTTCGGCATAACCCCGGGAGGCGCTGTGTCCGGCATCGGCGGCCACCGACCAGGCCTTGCGGCTGTACTGGGCGTGGCCTTCGGTCTGGTAATAGCCGTACATGCCGCCCGAAGCCGTAAGCTCAAGATAAGTGCCGCCCAAAGGCGTGGGGATAAAGTTCACCGCCCCCGAAAACGGCGCGATGCCGTAGGTCCATGCGCCGGCGCCCTGCCAGGCTTCGATACGGTCAATCGCCGCCACGGGCAGCGGCAGGTCAAGCGCGTAATGCCCCGTCTGCGGGTCGGAAAGGTCAATCCCGTCGAGCAATACCGCGCACTGGTCGAAGGTGCCGCCGCGCATCTGCAAATCGGCCTGCACGTTTTCCGAACCGCGGCTGCGTATATCCACGCCGGGCAAAATACGTAAAAGGTCTTGGAAATTCTGCACTCCCGCCTGCCGTATATCTTGAGAAGACAGCGCGGAAAGTTTCTGCACCAGGGGAGGGAGCGGATGCCGCTTCTGTCCCTGCACTTCCACCTGCGCCAGTTGCACGGCATCGAATACCGTATCGGGGTTCTCCTCCTTCGCTTCGAGGGCGAAGGAAAGGGCCTCCGTTTCCTGCAACAGGCCAGGCTGCGCTTTCAAGTTCAAGATAGTGGAACAGGCCAGAGACAAAACCCCGATGCTGACGCAGGCCTTGCGCGATGAGAATATCGCGAACCCGCACCGGCTCCACCGTCTGAAACGGACGGAAAGAATCGGATTTCTTCTGGTCTCTTTCATTGAAAAACGTTTAAACCACAATATTAATAAAAATTCTTCTTATTAAAAAGCGGAAAGCAAGGGATGACGGCTCCGCCAGCGGCGTTCACACAAAAACAAATATTCCCGCAACTCTTTCCAATCCTGTAGTTTGAGTTCCGCCAGCGAATGAACGCCGCTGTTTCCGCACAAATCGGCCATATGGCCATCTTCGAATCCTGCCGCCGCCAGCAAACGGTACAAACGGCACAGGTTCCGCCAGTCTTCCGTATCGTCCTGCCGGTAATTGGCCTTAAGGAACTGCAGGCTGCGCAAGGCATCGAACTTTTCCTTGCAGGCGCGTATAAACTGCTCCTTCCTGCCGCCGCTGTTTTGCCGCAGGCTCACCCACCAGTCCGCCCCGAAAGCCTCCTGCCAAAAATCCAAGGCCGGGGAAGGCTCGCCGCTTTCGAACAAGGCAGGCAAGGCCTTGTAGGCAGCTTGCATTTTTTCGAACAGAGCGGGCGGATAAACCGGATAAGATTCCCAGCGGTTCTCCATGCCCTTGCGCAAGGCCGGGCCCGTGCCGAAAAACACGCGCCCGCTCAGGCGCGAAGAAGGATGGCTTACCGAATCGCTGTGCACCATCAACGCGCCCGTTTTGGCCAGTTTCTGCAAGAAATAAAAATCCTCGCCGCTCTTGAAAGGCGAAAGGCCGCCTATCTTCCGGTAGGTCTTCATGCGGCAAGCCATCGACGAGCCCACCGCCGTAAACGCATAGGGGTGGTCGCTCAAAAGCATGTTGAGCGCATAGGAACGCATATACACCTCGTAGCGGAGAATGGCTATCTGTTGAGTTTCGGGCAGGTTTTCTTCCTCGGGCGTGTGGTAATAGGGATTGGCCAGCCCCACCGCCTGCGGATAGGCGTCGAACTGTTTTTGGATATTTTCCAGATAATCGTCGGGGTAGCGCGTGTCGGCATCGGCGCAAACCAGAATATCATCGCCATTCACTCCGGTACTCCGCGAGAGAAAATCCATGGCGGTCTTACGTGCCAGACCTACTCCGAAATGTTTGCCGTCCCAAGCGTTCTGCGGGCTGAAACGGTCTATCGTTTCCAGCTCAAAAGCAAAACGGCATTCCGCCTTGAGTTGCCCTATCCGCTCGTAAACCTCTTGATTGGTCCGGCAGATAAGGGAATGTTGCCGAATGCCGTCTGAATGATAGGCCCGCGGCTGGTTGATACAGACGCAAACCGTTTTGGGAAGCAGGCTTTGCCGGTTCAAGTCGAGAAGCCGGGCCGGTAAGTCCGGCTCGTCCATAGCCGGCAAAGCGATATGGATCATGTGTTTTATCTAACCGTTACCCGTTTGGAAACGCTTGCCTTGCCGGTATCGACACGCAACACATAGGTGCCGCTTTGGTCGATGCTCATTTCGTGCAGACCGGTTTCGAGTTTTTGACGTCTGAGCAGCGAACCGTTCATGCCGAATACCGAAACCTCGGCGTTTTCGGGCAATTCCAGATAGAAATTACCGTTGTTGGGGTTGGGATATACCTTGATGCCGGCGTTCTCTTCGCTTTCGTTGGCCACATTCGGGTCTCCGGCAATCGTGTATTGGGCCGTGACCACTTTGGAATCTTGCATTTCTTCCTTGCTGGCAATGGCTTTGAGGGTCATTGTCCGGTCGATGGTGATGGGAGAAACATATTCCTTATCGGCAAAGCTGGGTTCACTGCCGTCGGTCGTATAGAAAATGGTGGCACCGGCAGTGGCGGTGGAAATCGTTACTTTCGTGCCTTTTTCCACCGTTCCCGCCTTGGGGCTGAAAACGGGGGATGCCACTCTTTCCGCCGTTGGTTCATCTTCCTTGACCGTAAATTTCGCCGTGGCGATTTTGGAATCTTCCATGCCGTCTTTCAGGGCGATGGCTTTCAAGGTAACATCTTTGTTTATCGCCACCGGCGAGGAATACCGGGTGCTTGCCGCGCTCGGGTCGCTGCCGTCTTGGGTGTAGTAGATAACGGCATCCTGCGTGGCGGAAGTGATGGTTACTTTCGTTCCGGGCGTAACGGTGCCGCCGGCAGGACTGAACACAGGCATCCTTACCGGAACCGGGTCGTTGCTGATGCGCATGTTGCCCAGATTATCGCGTATGGTATCGCTTTTTCCGATAAACACAAAAGATACGCCGCCTTCTTCCATTTCCTCTATTTCGGTAATCGGCTTGTTGGTTTTCTGACCCGAATGGGATGTGGATGCCGGAACGGTTTCATCGGTAAAGGACGTTTTGTTGCTTTTGCCGGGAAATGGCGTTCCCGGATTCATGTAACTATCGGAATTCTTGCCGCCGTTAGCCTGCTTGATATAGAAACCCCGGTTGCTCGGATTGCAGTTGGCGCAATTATACTCCCAGGCTGATTCACCGTAGTATTTAACGTTTTCGTTGACGGCAAAAATCAACATGCCGAAACCGGGAATATACTTATCCCACTTGCTTTCTTCGCCACGGTAATCCAGCACAAAATATTCGCCCTCTACCGGCGTGTTGTAATAGAAAGCCTGTGTGGCTTCCTGGGCAGGGAAAAGTTCCACACGGCAAGCTTCCGTCAGTTCCACCTCGTCCAGCCATCCCATCTGGATACGCGACCATGCATTGTGCAAAGGCGGTGTCTTGCTTTTGTTGTTGTAGGAACCGTCATCCATCACATCGAAGCCCCCAGGTGTAACGGCTTCCCCTCCATTGTCTTCATAATCGGAATCGTACAGATCGGGCAAACCGAAGACATGGCTCAGTTCATGAACCAAAGTGCCGATGCACGCCCAATCCCCCCAATAAGAAAATTCCGCCGAACAGGAATACACATCCAGTTTCTTACCGTCTAAATTCACATTTTCATCCACATTCCACATGTGCGACCAAATGGCGTCTTCCTCATCGGAGGTTTCTTCGCCTTTGCCGGGAAAGATAATGTGCACGCCATCCACAATACCATCATTGTCAAAGTCGTACTGGCTGAAATCCACGCCGCTTTCCGATGCCAGCCGGCAGGCTTCGGCCGCCATTCCCTGCGGATTCGAATCTTCGCCATATCTATTGTTTCCGCCATAATACGCCATGTTTTTCGAAAGCGTCACGGGGCCTATCACATCGGCTTCAAAACGGAAAAGCCCGCGGCTGTTGTCCAAAAAATAATCGCGGAAAGAACCTGTACAGCCATTTTTGGTATAATTGGTGGCGTTTACCAATTCATCGTAATTTTCCTTGGGGGTGGTCATCTGCCTGTCGGCAAAGTTCACCAGGATAATGGGAGCGCGGCGGACCACCGTTTCGGTAAGGGTTTTGCGGGCCTTGAACGCTTTGGCGAGCGGGCTGTTGGCCAGCGTGCGCGCCGGGCTGTTGGCCAAAGCCACCGGCCCTTTGGCGCGCATTTCCGACAACTGCTGCGGAGAATAACGCAGTTTTTGGGGCGTTTTCCGCAACAGTTTCTTTTCCTGTCGGGTACGCTGGTCTTGGTTGTGCGCCTTTACCTTGGATGCCACCATGTTCCCGTCTTTGTCCAAAACGGCATAGTAGAACTGGTTTTCCACCTTCATCAGGCTGTAACCGTCTAAAGACTCATGCCACTTGGTATTCTCATCCCCCCGGAGGTAAATGGTGATGGTGGTACCGTCGGCCTGTTTTACGGTTATCGGCTTCTTGATGGCGGGAACCGCCATCAACATGTTCCAAGCGAAAAAGAACGCCAAGACACAAAGAATTGCCCTTTTCATACGCCAAAATTTTTAAAGCAGGCAAAAATAATTATTTTTCGAAACAACGGGTCAGCCACACATAGTCTTGAACGCTCAGTTCCTCGGCGCGTTTGCCCAACAATTCCTGCGGCAGATCCGACAAGGGCAGGCCTTCTTCCTCCGCCAAAGACTGCAAGGCATTGCGCAGGGTCTTCCGCCTTTGGTTGAACGCCCTTTTGACGATGCCGGCAAACAACTTCTCGTCACAACCCAGATTCTCGGTTTGGTTGCGCACCAGGCGGATAACGCACGAACGCACCTGCGGCGGCGGTGTAAACTCAAAAGGTTCCACCGTAAAAAGATATTCGGTAGTATAGAAAGCCTGCAACAGCACGCTCAAGATACCGTAGGCCTTGCTGCCGGGCCTGGCGCAGACCCGCTCGCCCACTTCCTTTTGAAACATGCCCGACACCAGGGGAATCCTTTCCTTGTTTTCGAGCACGCGGAACAGTATCTGACTCGATATGTTGTAGGGAAAATTGCCGGTCACGACAAATTCCTGCGGTTTTCCCGTGGCTTTATCCACAAAGAGGGTATCCAAATCCATCTTGAGGAAATCGGCCGGAATAAGCCGCCCGTTCTCCACTCTTTCGGGAAAATGCCGCGCCAAGTAAACCACCGATTCGGCATCTATCTCCACCAAATGCACATTCAAGGTGGCATCCTCCCACAGGCAGACGCTCAGAACGCCCATGCCCGGCCCGATTTCCAGTACGTTGAGCGGCACCGAACCGGCAAATTCAGCGGCATCACGGCTCAGACCGCCGGCTTCCAGACTGTCGAGGCTGCCGTCGGGCATCAGGGCAGGCTTGTACCCGGCGTGAACGCAACGGGCTATCACACGCGCCATGGCGGTGTTGTTCAAAAAATGCTGGCCAAGGTTCTTTTTGGCGCGCACTTCGGTTTGGGTATGTGGTCTGTGTTTCATCGGGTCGGTTTTAATCGCCGCGCAACATCCGGTAAGCCTGCCTTGCCAACGGCGCCAGCGAAGAAGATTTGAATTCCAGGAACAACCTTTGGTACAGTTCCATCGCCTTGTCTTTCTCGTCCTGCTCCCGGTAAATCTCCGCCGCTTCGAACAGCGCGTCGTCCGCCAACAGCTCATCGTCGGGATAATCATACACCTTCTGCAGGTATTCCAGGCAACGGTCTATGGAATCCATCGCCCGGTAGATATGCGCCTTGCGGAAATACACCTCATCGAACAGCGCGCCCTCCAGGGGCATCGTCAGCACCTGGTCCAATAGTTCCAAAGCCGGTGCATACAGATGGCGGAACACCAGGAAATCGGACTTAGCCACCAGCGCCAGCCCCTCGTAGGTACTGTCGGGGTTCATGTTCTCGCGTATGAGGAGCGAGAGCTCCATGGCATCGTTGGCAATCAACTTGGCGGTGGCGGCGCGCAGCACGTCCAGCTGGCTCTTGGCCCATTCGAACTCGCCGATATAATACGACAGGCGTGCGTTCTGCAATTTGGCGTAGAAGCCGATAGGATCTTGCTTGAAGTCTTTCTCCACCTGACTGTAAAGCAGCGTGGCATCCCAAACCTTATTGTAATAGAGCAGTATATCCGCCAAATCTATCTTAAACTGCGCCTTCTGCACCGAAGAGAACCGCCCCGTCTGAATGCCCTTTTCGAGCCACAGCCGCGCGCTGTCTTTTTCCTGCAGGTAATAGGCGTAAATCTTGGCCAAGTTGCGGTACATGCCGAAAGTCTCCGGGTCGTGGCCCAGTTCGCCGAGCAGTTTCCGGTACGACTCCTTGAGCTCGCGCGCCTTGGCCATATCCTTGCCGCGCCGCGCCTCCAAGTGCGAAAAATAAAGGTTGAGCAACTCGATACGCGCGTTGCGGACATGCTGCGGAGAAACCTTCATGCCCGGGTCGGACGCCGCGTTCAAAAAAGCCTCGTACTGCGCGGCGGCCTGCCCGAACATTCCGTTTTGAGCCACGGTGCGTATGGTTTCGAGCCATTTCAAACCGCCGTCTCCGAAGCGGCGGCTGTACGCGCGCCCCTGCAGGAGCGCCGTTTCAAAGTCTTTTTCCTGCAACAGCACCCATATCAGCAGGTCCTGCACCGCCGGGTCTTCCGACTGTTGCTGGATACGGCGGTAAAGGGCGCGCTTGATCAACTCGACGCGCTTTTTGTCCGCATTTCCCTCCTTGCCCGCCAAAAACGCCTGCAGACGTGCATAGACCGTGGAGATTTCGGAGGGATTCTGAGATACCAGCAACAGATATTCATCCATCATGGGCTCAACTTGCCCGCTGCGGCGGTACAGATCCGCCAAAGACTCGGCGTAAAGGGCGTGGCAAGGATTGTTTTCGGGTTCGCCGCATTCGTTCTGGCGCGCCTTTTGATACACCGCCACCGCCATGTCGTAACGCCCCGTTTCCTGCACGATGGCCTGCGCCAGTTCCTTAACCGAAACACCGCCCGAAAGAAAATCGGACTTCTGCACGATTTCGTTGAAAACCGCCTCGGCCTTCTTGTTCTGCCCGGCCTTGATGTAGTTGGATGCCAAATCCACCTTGACCAGCAACACCGCATGCGATGCCTTCAACTGCCGCCGGATCACTTTCTCGGCCTGGGCGTAATCGCCCAAAGACTGCAGGCAACGGATATATTCCCGATAGACGAACGTCTGCGGGTCTTCCTGATATAATTCCCGATAGAGCGAGAGCGCTTTTTCGCTTTCGCCGTTTTCCATAAAACGTCCCGCCAGCTGCAAGCGGTTCTGCACGCCGCCTTTTTCCTGGGCGCACAACGGAACCGCCGCCGCGCTCACACCAAAAAGCAGACAACACAGCAGCCACTTGCGCAGGTTCATACGTTCCTCCTCGAAAAACGGCTTAGTTCAGGATTTCAAAGCCGGTATAGGGCACAAGCGCCTTGGGAATACGTATGCCCTGTTCGGTCTGATGGTTTTCCAAAAGGGCCGCCACCACGCGCGGCAAGGCGATGGCGCTGCCGTTGAGCGTATGCAGGAGCACGGTCTTGCCTTCGGAGTTCTTGTAGCGCAGGTGCAGGCGGTTGGCCTGATAGGTTTCGAAATTCGACACCGAGCTCACTTCCAGCCAGCGTTTCTGAGCGGCGCTGAACACCTCGAAATCGAAGGTGAGCGCGGAGGTAAAGCTGATATCGCCGCCGCAGAGCCGCAGCACGCGGTAGGTAAGTTCCAGTTCTTCCAGCAATCCGCCCACATGCTTGCACATTTCTTCCAAGGCGGCATAGGAGTTCTCCGGCTTTTCGATACGCACAATCTCCACCTTGTCGAACTGGTGCAGGCGGTTGAGGCCGCGCACGTCCTTGCCGTAGGAACCGGCTTCACGCCGAAAGCAAGCCGAATACGCGCAGTTCTTTACCGGAATGTCCTTTTCCTGTAACAGGCAGTCGCGGTAGAGGTTGGTAACGGGCACTTCGGCGGTGGGAATCATATAGTAGTTGTCCAGACCGATATGGTACATCTGGGCGTCTTTGTCGGGCAACTGCCCCGTGCCGTAGCCCGAAGCCTCGTTGATCATCAAGGGCGGCTCTATTTCGAGGTAACCGGCGGCGGTGGCGCGGTCCAGGAAAAAATTAATCAAAGCCCGCTGCAGGCGCGCCCCCTTGCCCTTATACACCGGAAAACCGGCCCCCGTAATCTTGTTGCCGAGCTCAAAATCGATAATGTCGTATTTGGAAGCCAGCTCCCAATGGGGCAGCGCGTCCTGGGGCAAGTGGTCTATCTCGCCCACCTGTCTTTCCACCACGTTGTCTTCGGCCGTGCGGCCTTCGGGAACACTCGCATGGGGCGTGTTGGGAATACTGTACAGGATGGTCTGCATTTCCCTGTCGTATTCGGCCACCTTGGCGGTGAGCTCCTTGTTCGTTTCCTTGTATTGCGCCGTCTTTTCCTTCAAGGCGTCCGCCTCGGCCTTCATGCCCTGGGCAAAGAGCTTGCCGATTTCCTTGGAACCTTTGTTGATTTCCTGCAGCACGGCTTCCAGTTCCTGCTGGGCGGTGCGGCGGGCGGAATCCAATTCCAAAAGTTTCTCAATCTGCTCCTTGGCAGGCGCATAATGCTTCTTGGTGAGCGCCGCAATCACTTCCTGCGGGTTCTGACGGATAACTTGCAACTGTAACATGGCCGAAATTCTTTTTAAACACGCGAAGTTACTATTTTTAGCGATATTTCGCCCAGCGCAAAGGTTCTTATGACGATTCACGGAATATCAACCCACAGAACCCTGACTTTGCCGATGCCTTTCCGAAAAAATTCTCCCCGAAAATTCCGAAAAAATTCCCCGAAAATCCCCCCGAAAAAAATCCAAAAAATAAATTCCCGAAAATCGGGGGAAATTTTCGGGGGAACCGATGCTGTTTTTCGCCCTAAAATGCGGTTGTCTTTGGACGAATCGTAAGAAAAAGTGGTTTCGTTTAAGAAATATTTCGCAGAATATGCCGAAAAATAAGTAAATACATTAAGAAACGCGAAATGGCTAAATTTGACGTTTTGTGAAATCGTATTTTGGATATTTTTTAAAAATTCCTTTTTCGCAATATATGGACGTTGTTTGCATTTTTTCATAAAATCCGGCAAGACACGGAGGGGCGATTTTCGGCACCCCCCGAAAATCCCTAATATAATGCAAAAGGGATAT
>CAMWTX010000026.1 GCA_947177315.1 uncultured Bacteroidales bacterium
GGCACAGCACCTGAAACCGAGCCCGAACCCGCATTTGAACCGCTTCCCGAACCCGAACCGATACCGCAACCCGAACCCGACCTGTCGGATTTCATAGCCCGTCCCGACGACGAGCCCACCTCCTACGTAACCAGCCTCACCGCCATGGCGCAGGCCCAGGCCGGAGAACAGGACATGTCGCAGGTGGCGGTATTCTCCACCGCCATGCCCGACGAAAAGGTGGTGAAGCAGGTGGAACAGCGTTCCGACATATTCACCCGTCTCAAGGAAACCGGGCAGATGCCGGCGGCCGCCGACCAAAACGCCCTCAAATCCCTGGTTGACCGCATCAAGGGCAACAAAACCGTAAACGACGCGCACCAACCCGTTTGCGGAGAACTGCGCTCCTGCATCGGCATCAACGAAAAATTCCTGTTCATCAACGAACTCTTCAAGGGCAACATCAAGGAATACGGCGATATGCTCCAGGCTTTGGACAACGCGCAGAACGAAACGGAAATGAACGAAGCCTTGCTTCCCTTACGGCAGAAATACACCTGGAACGAAGAATCGCTGGCCTACATAACGCTCTCCGAAATCATCCGGAAGAAATTCGGCTGCGCCCCGCAAAGCATGCAGGATTAACGCGCTTTCATTATCTTTGAGCCATGGAACACAACGGCAAACTCATTATTTTCTCCGCCCCCTCGGGTTCGGGAAAGACCACCATCGTACACCGGCTCCTAGATAGGTTTCCTCAGCTGAAATTCTCGGTTTCCGCCACCTCGCGCGCCATGCGGCCGGGCGAACAGAACGGCAAGGACTACCATTTTCTTTCGGTGGATGAATTCAAGCAGTACCGCGACCAAGACCGGTTTCTCGAATGGGAAGAAGTCTATCCCAACCAGTTCTACGGCACGCTGATGAGCGAAGTGGAAAAAATCTGGAACGCGGGCGGCCACGTGGTGTTCGATGTGGATGTAAAGGGCGGCCTGAACATCAAGCGCAAGTTTCCCGAACGCACGCTGGCGGTCTTTGTATCGCCCCCCTCCTTGCAGGAACTCGAGAACCGCCTGCGCAAACGCGGCACGGAAACCGAAGAAAGCCTCAAAAAACGCGTGGGAAAAGCCGACCTGGAAATGCAGTCGGCGCCCCTTTTCGACAGGATTATCATCAACGACAATCTGGAAGAAGCCGTGCAGGAAGCCGTGCAGGCCGTAGGCGAATTTCTTGAAAAACCCCTCTGAACGCCCTCCCCAAAACGGTGCTGATGCAGATTATCCTTTATTTCGGCTCGTTCAATCCCGTGCACAACGGACATATCGCCCTGGCAGACGCCGTTTCGAAGCGCTACCACGCCAAGGTTTGGTTCGTGCTTTCGCCGCAAAACCCCTTTAAGCAAGACCGGACGCTATGGGATGAAAACCTGCGGGCCCGCCTGCTGAAACAATCGCTCCGCCCCTACGATGCGCTTGCATACTGCGATGCCGAACTGAATCTTCCCAAACCCTCCTATACGATAGACACCCTGCGATACCTGCAGGAACGGCATCCGCAAACGGAATTCCTGCTCCTGATGGGAGAAGACAACCTTTCGGGGCTGCACCGCTGGAAAGAGATAGACCGAATCATGAACCTCTGCCGCATTCTCGTCTATCCGCGCAAAGCCCAAAAAGAAACCGCCCCGCAACCGGACACCTATCCGATTATGGAGCGGTTCGCTCATAAAATAAGCATTCTCGAAGACCTTCCGCTGCTGGATATTTCCTCTACCGAAATACGGCAAAAACTATCCGAAGGTCAGGACATTTCAAGCCTCGTGCCCTGGCAAGCCTCCGGCGCCGACGGCTTTCAGTATTTCAACAACGAAAAGACCTCGTAATCCGGGCCTATCTTGGCTCTGCCCTTCAAGGCTTCCAGTTCCAGCAAAAAGCAGACCCGTATATCGGTTACACCCAGTTGCTTAACCAATTCCAAGGCCGCCACGGTGGTTCCGCCGGTAGCCAGCAGATCGTCGTGCAGGAGCACCTTGTCTTTGGGATTAAGCGCGTCTTTGTGTATCTCTATGCTGTCCTGCCCGTATTCCAACTGGTAGGAATACGACAGTTTTTCGGCCGGCAGCTTGCCTTTCTTGCGGATGGGCACAAAACCGGCGTTGAGTTTATAGGCCAGAATGCTGCCGAAAATAAATCCTCTCGATTCGATGCCGATTACTTTCGTGATGCCTTTGCCGGCATACCGCTGCACCAGCAGGTCGGTGGCCAGCTCGATAGAACGGGGGTCTTTGAAAAGGGTCGTAAGGTCGCGGAAGAGAATGCCCTCTTTAGGAAAATCCGGTATATCGCGAACCTGTTGTCTCAAATATTCGATGCGTTCCATGTATCTATATCTCTTCTTGCATTAAAATGCCAAGGAAAGAAACTCTCCCCTTGGCATTCTTTGGGATTGGATTCCGTGTTTACTTGCGTTCGCCGAACTTGCTGTCCAACTGGAAAAGGGCGGTCTGTCCGAACTTTTCGATTTTGGAAACGATATCGGAAGCCGTAGCTTCTTCTTCCACCTGTTCGCGGACAAACTGCCAGAAAAAGTCTTCGCTCGCCTTGTCCTTGTCGGCCACCGCGATGTCGAGCAGTTTGTTGATAAGGTCGGAAACGTGGCATTCGTGCGCATAGACGGCCTTGAACATATCGAGCAAGGATTTCCAGCTGCCGGGAACTTCCTTGAGGGCGCTCATCTTGGCCGTGCCGCCGCGCTGAATCAGGAAATGCGCCATCATATAGGCGTGTTCGGTTTCTTCCGCCGCCTGTTTCTTGAGCCAGCTGCCGAAGCCTCCGAAACCTTCTTTTTCGCAAAAGAACGACATGGAGGTGTACAGGTTGGCAGACCACATTTCAGCGGCAATCTGTTCGTTAAGGGCTTTTTCAAGTTTCTTTGAAATAACCATGGCTTTAAGTTTTTATATTGATTTTCAACAATCTTTTATGAACACAACTTTTATTTCATCGGTGTTCATGTTTTCGCTTCGGTCTCCGTTATCCCCCCAAAAGGGGAAAAACCGGAAAGCAGGGGCGAATTTACCAAAAAAAGCGATACCCCGGAAACAGCCCTGTGGCATATCCCGTGGCAGTATGCAAAAAATTTCCCGTGGCTTTGTGCAAAAAAGCATTGTATTATGCAAAACCTTTATTATATTCGCCAGCCGTTTCGTTCAAGACGCGCCGGGAGGAAACCCACCCTGCCCATCTTGTGCAAGACGGAACAACCGAAACACAAATTATTAATTATCAAACAACAACTACAATGAAAAAGTTGCTCTATTCGGGCCTAAGCGCCCTGATGATGCTCCTCGCCTTGATAGGCGTGGGCAAAGCACAGACTGTAACCTTCTCGCCTGATCCTAACGATGGTACGGTAGCCGCCAACCAAGAAATCACGATTACTTACAGTGGCAACGCCACGGTTTATTACCGTATGTACTCATCCTTGACCGATGCCCAAAACGACCCGATTTTCAATGGCTCAGGATCGGATGACGCTTTCTACGATGCCTATGATGACGGTACAATCATCCAATATAGCCAGACTCACCCTGTAATCACAACCGGAAAGACCGTTATCCGGGTTGGTCTCCACGATGACGGTTGGGTTAAAACCGACATCTACGCCGAATACACCATCGCCAGTAGCGGTCCTTCGGTAACCTTCTCGCCTGCGCCTGAAGATGGTGCGGTAGCCGCCAATCAAGAAATCACGATTAATTACAGCGGTAACGGCACAGTTTATTACCGTATGTACTCATCCTTGACCGATGCCCAAAACGACCCGATTTTCAATGGCTCAGGATCGGATGACGCTTTCTACGATGCCTATGATGACGGTACAATCATCCAATATAGCCAGACTCACCCTGTAATCACAACCGGAAAGACCGTTATCCGGGTTGGTCTCCACGATGACGGTTGGGTTAAAACCGACATCTACGCCGAATACACCATCGCCGGTGGCGAAACACCTGGCCCGGAACCGACCACCCCTGCGGTACCTTTGACCTTTAAACCGGGAACTGGAACGGAAGTGGTAGATCATAGCGCCATTCTCATCCAAACCGACGAGCCAGCCGATATTTACTACAGACTTTATGCATCTTTAGAAGCCGCTCAAGCTGATAATGACAATTGGTCTGGGTCTGACAAAACCAATCTTGTTCAATATTCCGCCAAAACAGCTCCCAAAATAACACAAGACAGTACCGTTATAAAGGCCGCCGCCTGGTTAACGGATAAATGGGATGTATTCTCCTATGCCGAATATACCATTCAAGCGACCACCCCAACCCCAACCGTTCCGGATTATACGCTTGCCTTCAGCCCCGATAACGACAATAACGTGGAAGCCGGGCAATTCATTACCATTACCCCCTCCCCTGAATTGGCAAACAACAACCACGTAATTTATTACCAACTCTATGCTACAACGGATGCCGCAGATGCTGCGGTCTGGCCGGCAGGGACTATGTTCCTTGATGAAAATGAAGTGGTATTGTATGGCAGTCAAAACCGCCCCCAGATCACCAACGAAAAACCCGTGCTTAGGGCTGGAGTATATAACAGAACTACAGGTGTATTCGCATGGATAGCCTCTTCCAAGACCGTTAAAGAATACACCATCGGTCAGACAAGAGAACCTTTCGTGATTTCTTTTGCGCCCGAAGCCAGCGAAGAAGTGGATGCCAACACATCGGTAACGCTTTCCACCACGCCTGCCCTGTCGGAAGGTTTTGAACTCTACTACCAAATGTTTGCCTCCGAATCGGCGGCAAAAGGCGCCACTTGGACATCCGGTACTGCCGATGCTCCCGAGTATGGCACCATGACAAAATTCACCCGTGCCCGGACTCCCATCATTACCGACACAATGCCCGTTGTGAGAGCGGCCGTATGGAATGCCACCACCTATCTGTGGGAAAGCGACACCGTAGTTACCTACACGGTTAAGCAAGTGGAAGAACCGATTGTTCTGACCTTTAACCCTGCTTCCGGCACGGAAGTGGAAGAAGGCGATACGGTAAAGATTGAATGCTCGGACGAAGAAGCCGTGATTTACTTTATGATGTTCGACACCAAGGCCAGTGCCGAAAGCTTCAGCGATGAAGATTGGGCTGAGGCCGTTGCGGATGAGATTGCGATTCTGTATGACGAACCCGTTGAAGATGATGAAACCGTCGGCTATCCGGTTATCACCAAAGAAAAACCGGTTATCAAGGCTGGCTATGCCATCGTAGATGAAGACGCAAACATTACCTGGCATTTTACCTATGCCGAATACACCGTTAAGGAAGAAACGCCCGATCCCGACAAGGTTGCCGCTCCCACTTTCTCGGTAGCCGCCGGTGCGGTGGATTCCAACACCGTGGTAACGATTGCCAAGGGCACCGCCGACAGCATTTTTGTGGCTTTCGGTAAAACCGTCGAAGAAGCCGTGGCTTTTGCCAAACACACTGCCAATGTTACGGTAACCATCGTTAAAGACACCGTTATCCGCGCCTACGCGATGAAAGACGGCAAGTATTCCGACACCATCGACCGGGCCTACACCCTCAAGCCTGCCGTAACGGTTCAAGACACCGTAGAAACCCCCACTTTCAGCGTGGCCGGTGAAGTGGAAAAAGGCACGAAAGTAACCATTGCCTGCGCTACCGAAGGCGCCAAGATTTACTACACCGTAAACGGGGATGTTCCCACGGCTCAAAGCACCGAATACACCGCCCAAATCGTTATCGACTCGGCCATGACCATCAAGGCTATCGCGGTTAAAGAAGGTTCGGTGGATTCCAAAGTGGCCGAAGCCTCCTATACCATTAAGACCGTTGCCAACGAAGGCGCCGAACTGGCGGGCATTCGCCTCTACCCCAACCCGAACAACGGCGAATTTAACGTAAGCGTTCCGGTTCGCGTTCAGGTGGAAGTGTTTACCGTTAATGGCATGCTGGTAAAGGATATGACGATTGCCCAAGGCAATACGCAGATCCGCTTGGAAAACAGCGGTATCTACTTTGTACGCTTTACCGCCGAAAACGGACAGGCTGCCGTTAAACGCGTCATCGTACGCTAATTCAAATTTTAGGCCACGGCAAAATGAGGGAAACCAAAATTTTGCCGTGGCTATTAGTTTATAAACACATTGAAAAACATGAAATTAAACATTTTTAAACGTATCGGAATATTGGCATTGTCGGCATTTACCCTTTCGGGGCTTGCCTATGCGGAATCCGATGCCACCAAAGCCACCGTAAAGCTGGTGGTCAACGGCGAGGACTGCCCTCTCTCCGGCCGTTGCCAGTATCAACTGTTGCTCGATAAAACCCACGAGATGGCGGATATCTATGCGGAAGAACTGAACGAACCTTATATCGCCGCCGACCTCTTGCCGCGTCTTTACCAAACGGCAAGCGCCACGATTCCCGCCGGTCTGTCTGCCAATAATCTGGCGGTAGGCGTGGATCTTGATGAAGAAGCCTCCGTAGAGGTGGAACCCGGCGTTTATGATGCTTTCTTGCTTGAATCCTATGCTGCCGATTGGCTTGGCAAGGATATTATCCGCAAGGTACAGATAAAAGACGGTTATTCTGCTTTCTATGTAGATAACGTTACCCTTCAGGCGGGTCTTACCTATACCTTTACGGTTACTTTCAACAGCGGCGGTTCTCACGGGGAACTCATCATGCCCGTTGACCTGCAGTTAAAGGATATATTGGGCGAAAACAAGCCTTCCTGCCAAATGGATTCAATGCTGGTAAGACTGTCTATCGCCAATATCGGTTCTGTCGATGTGGAGCAATATGAGGTTTACTACGCGGTAGGAAACGACACGGTAAGAGACACGGTAAAAGCCACCTTGGCCGCCGGAAAAGACACCGTGTTTACCTTCGCTAAAAAGCGTGCTCTGAAAATCGGAGAAAAGACGGTAATCAACGCGGCTGTATTGGCTCAGGGCGAAGTGGCACTCGAAGACAATTTCGGCCATTACACCGCCCTTCGTACCGCATCGGCCACATTGCCTGTGCAAATCAATACTTCGGAAATGCACTCGGAAAAAGCGCAGGATTGGCAGTTGGACAAGAACGATGCCCTGGTTGCTTCCAAAAACGCTTCCACCCCTATATTCTCCACTTGTTTCCATATTGGAAAAGCCGGAAATTACCGTTTGGAATACGAATATATCTGCGGCCGTTACGTGGAAATGCCCGACGGGGAAGTATTTGCGAACAATATCGACAAATACAAAATCCGTATCGGCAAGAGTTCCGAAAACTGGCAGGAATGGCCGGTTGTCGTAAACGACTCCGCCATTACCGGTTCTTCCAATTACGATGAGTTCACGCCCAAGGAAGTGTTCTTTGAAGTATCGGAACCCGGCGACTATGCTTTCTGCATTTATGCCGAAACGGTAAACGACGAAGACAACCTCAAGTTCCGCAATATGCAGGTAAACACGGTTAAGGAATTTGATGCACGTTTCGATGCCTTGTCGGTGTTCGCGCCGCGCATCATACCTCAGGATTGGGGCAACGCCACCCATAAACTCGACCTGAGCATCACCAACCGGGGCTTGAAGCGCTTGGACAGCACCGATATCGTTATCTTGGTAAACGACCGGGAAGCCACCCGCCAAGCCATCACGCTCGGCATCAACGAAAGACAAACGCTTACCGTGGATGTTCCCGTTTCGGGCTTCAAGTCCGGCCAAACCATCAGTTTTTCGGGTAAACTTGTAAGGAAAACCGAAGTGCTTGGAGAAACCGGAGACCTGAAAGCAGAATTGCTCGTATCTGAAAACACCGCCGCTTTCGACCATATTACCGACTTTTCCTCCGTTAAGGATTTGCAATCTTATACGGGAGCCCGCATCGGTCTGATTTACCCGGTGGTGAAAACCGATACGATTACCGCCCTTTCCATCGGTTGGAGCGAAATGACCGAAAATGTGGATATACGCATCGCCGTTCAACGTATCGGCATGGAAGAAGGCAAACTCGTTTTGGGTGACATGATTCATCAATCCACGGTACGCAGAGGTTTGACAGGCGGCATAGCCATCTATGACATTCCGGCTTACTTGCTTACTCCCGGCGATTACTTTATTTCGGTGGAACAATTGGGTAGAACCGCTTTTGCCTTGGCGATGGATGAACATCCCGACGGCGGTTTCTATTCGTATGATATAGCCCAGGAAAAATGGAACTACTATACCCAAGCCGGCTATCCGGCCATCCGCACCGTATTCGGTTCCAACGGCAAGCTGATTACCGAAGATGCCATGGTAACGGCCATTTCCAAGCCTATCGCGGGCGGCATTTTTGCCGATAACGAACCTATCGTGGTAAGCGTGCGCAACAACGGTATCGAAACCGCGGAAATTCCGGTTTATGTACGTGTGGATAACACCGTACTCGAACCCAAAACCGTAACGGTTGCTTCTTATGCCACCGTTGACGTTACGTTCAATGCCAACCTGGCCGCCAAGGATGCCGACCGCAACATCCTCATCACCGCCTTTACCGCCTTTGCCAACGATAAAGACCGGAGCAACGACACGCTGACCAAAGAAGTTATTTCTTTCGTACCCGCCGATCCTTACCGCATGGACTTTGAATCCTGCCTCGACTTCGCCACCGAAGGCTTCAATCCGGCTTGGACTTCGTTCAGTTTCGATAACTCGCCCGTATTGCCGCTCCGCCATGTGTTGGATGCCGAATTCCACTATGTGGATTTTCCCGGCAGCGAAACGGATCTGGGCTTTATCGCCTTTAATCCCTACGCCACCGAACCTTCGATGCTTTTCTACGAATTCTACAACGCCTGCCGTCCCCACTCCGGCCAACGTTTCGGCGCTTCCTTGGCTATCTCCAACTCCGATGTCAACAAAGACGACTGGTTGGTTTCGCCCAAACTGAAGATGCCCGCCCAGAACACCCAACTTTCCATGTGGGTAAGGTCGTTTGGCAACTTGAGGGAATCGTATGAAATATGGGTATCCCAAGGCAGCGGAGACCCCATGGATCTCGATTTTGTACGGGTATATCCGGAAGATGACTATGAAACCTTGAAAGCGGCTTCCGAAAAATGGGAAAACGTAGTGTTCAACCTGAACCAATACAACGGCAAGGATATACATGTGGCTATCCGTTGCATGTCTCCGGATGCCACCATGTTCATGATTGACGATATCGTTATCGGGGAAAACGCCGCCAACGAACAGGCTCAGAGCGCCGATTTCCGTGTAACGGTTCACCCCAACCCCGTTCAGGACATGTTGACGATACTCTCGCCCGACGCTTCCATCAAGGAAGTGGCGATTTTCAACCTGAGCGGCATGTTGATTCATCAGTCGGCAGGCAACCTCGGCACGGGCAACTACCGCTTTAACGCAAGCGGTCTTATGTCGGGCATGTACTTTGCACGGATTACCACCGACAAAGGCACCGCCATCCGTAAATTCATCGTACGCTAAGCAGTTTCTTCATTTTTATAGGAGGGGCTTCCCTGTGGGAACGCCCCTCTCTTTTTACACGTTCAATCTAAAAAAAACATGATGAAAAAAACATGGGCAACCGCCTTGTTCGCCGCCGCCTGTATCTTTACCGCCAACGCCCAAAACCGTTTTGTAAGCGAAACGCCCCAAAACCGGCATATCCTGTTGGAGGAATACACCGCCATCCACTGCGGCAACTGTCCCGACGGACATAAGATAGCCGGCGAGATTCTTGCCAAACATCCGCAACAAGTCTTTCTGATGAATGTGCACGGAACAGCCCTTGCCACACCCGTAGGCAACGATGTGGATTTACGTTCCCCTTACGGGGAAGACCTTATCGAACAGGCAGGCGTGGAAAAAACGGGGATTCCGGCAGGTTCGGTGAACCGGCATATCTTTTCTTCCGAAACGGCAACCGCCCTGCGGCGCGACTTTTGGGAAGAACGCATCGAAGAAATGCTTGCCATGCCCACTTACGTCAACATTGCCGCCAAAGGCAAGCTGGATTGGGCCAACCGGGAACTTTCGGTAACGGTGCAGCTATATTATACCGGCACGCCCTCGACATCCTCCAACTTTATCCATGTGGCGGTATTGCAAGACAGCATCATCGGCCGTCAGAACGGAGAGAACATGAACCCTGCCCAAGTCTTGCCCGACAAAAGCTACCTGCACATGCACGTTTTCCGCCACTTCCTTACCGGACAATGGGGCGAAGAAATAAAAACCCAGGGCGCGGGCCAACTGATTGAAAAGACCTTTACCCAGACCCTGCCCGAAAAAATAGGCAATGTGGATCTGAACCTTTTCGACTTGCAGTTTATCGCTTTCGTGTCGGAAAACAAAGAGGAAATCATGGACGTCTGCCCCGTGGAAACCGAAAACCTGAACCGCCCCGACCGCATCGTCAGCCTCTCACAAGCCGAACAGACAGCCAACCCCAGCTGCGACAAGAACGTGCGTTTCTCGCTCCTGTTGCAGAACCACGCCCTTTCTACCGAACCCATCACCGAACTGGTGCTGGAATGCAGCGGCAAGGCGGGCAAGTTGCAACAAACCTATCACTTTTCCGAACCCGTTCAGGTAGGGCAGGAACGCCGCTTTGAAACCCAAACGATAAGGCTTGCCAAAGCGAACCGAAAAGAAGACGTAAGTTTCCGCATCGTGTCGGTAAACGGCGGGGCATTCATGAACCGCAAACAAAATGTATTGGAGGCTTCCGCCATCAAGCATTACGGAATCACGGAAAACCCCGACATCACGCTCAGCCTGCAGCAAGACCGCTTTGGCGGCGACATCACCTGGGTGCTGAAAGACGAAGAAAACGACACGGTGGCACAAGGCGGCCCTTACCAGAACCTGTCGGCCAACGAAACGCTGCCTCTCCACACTTATCCGTTAACCATTGCGGAAGGCTGCCACACCTTTACCGTCTATGACAAAAACCACGACGGCATCGGCGAAGGCTTTATCCGTTTTTCGGAAAAAGACGACCGCATATTCGCCCAACTCGACGGCAACTATAAAGACAGTGCGGTCATTATGTTCCGCATAGGGGAAATTGAAATAGACACCGTTCCCGAAGACCCCGATCCCGTGGATACGCTCGCGCTCCAAAGCGAAAAAGCGCCCTTGCTGCACCTCTACCCCAACCCCTGCAAGGACGTGATTCATATACAAGCCCCGAACAACACCGAAATATGGCTCTATGTACGCATTCTCTCGGCACACGGGCAGGAAGTGTTGCGTAGAAAAGGAAATGTACGCGAAATAAACATAGAAAGACTTCCCGCCGGCCTGTACCTGCTCGAAGTCCGCACCGCCCAAGGCGCTTACCGCACTAAACTGCTACACCGGTAAAGTACGGCACGCCTATTTGCAAGAGAGCCCCGAAGCCGAAGGCTTCGGGGCTCTCTTTTTTCCGGCATCCCCCTAAGGCTTACAGAAAAAATGGCTCGATGCCCGCCACCTCAGGCAGAATTGTGCGCAAGGCCACCTCCACACTCTGCTTGATGGTGGCATGGGCACGGGGGCAGTTGCCGCAGGTGGTCTTAAGCCCTACCTTGGCTTTGCCCTCTTCGGTGATTTCATAGAACTTCACTTCGGCGGCGCATTCGTCAAAGAGCGCGGGGGCTATCTTTTCGCACACCACCCGTTCCGCCTTTTCTTCCAGTTGTTTTATTTCTTGCTTATCCATGTCTGCTGTCTTTAAATCAGAGGGGCAAGATAACGGGTGAGCGCATATCCCCCGAAAAAGAGCCATATATAAAGCAGGAACGCCAGTAAAAACGGGCGCGGCCCGGCTTTCTTGAACTTGTCGAAACTCGTTTCGGTTCCCAGGGCGGTCATGGCCATCGTGAGCAGGAAGGTATCGAAAGAATTGATGTAGCCGATGCAGGCGGAGGGTAACCAGTTGAGCGAATTGAAGCCTATCACCACCAGGAAAATGAAAGCGAACCAGGGAATGGCTATCTTGCCTTTCCTGCCCTGCGGCTGCGTTTGCGCCACGGCGGTTTCTTCTTTGGGGCGAACCGTAAACGCCATTACCAACAAGACCGGCACAAGCATAATGACCCGTATCATCTTAACGATGGTGGCCGTGTCTTGGATTTCGGCACCCATGGCGTTGCCCGCGCCCACCACATGCGCCACCTCATGCAAGGTAGCCCCCGTGTAAAGCCCCATCTGCTGCGGTTCCAAGCCCAACCAGCCGTTGCGGTACAAAACAGGATAAAGGAACATCGAAATCGTGCCGAATATCACCACCGTAGAAACCGCCACCGCCGTTTTATAGGGCTGGGGCTTTATCGTGGCATCCGCACCCAAGACCGCCGCCGCACCGCAGATGGAACTGCCCACCGAGGTAAGCAAAGCCGTGTCGCGGTCCATCTTGAGCATCCTGCCGAACAGAACGCCTAAGAAAATCGTGCCGACCACGATAACGGCATCCACCGCCAAGGCGCTCCAACCCACTTCCATGATGTTGGCAATTGTGAGCCGAAAACCGTAGAGGATAATACCCAGGCGTAACAACTGTTTGGCACTGAACTGAATGCCGGGAACCCACGATTCGGGCAAACGCTTGCGCCAAGTGTTGGCATAGACCATACCCAACAGGATGCCGACAATAAGCGGACTGAACGACAGTTTTTTAACAAACGGCAACTCCGCTATCAGAAAGGCCGCGCAAGACAACAGGGCGATAAGCAACACGCCGTACAGCATCTTGGCCCTCGCCTGGCTGATCTTTACCATATCTTTGATACTTTAATGGTTATACGTTATTTCCGTCAACAAAGTTACCGAAAAAAGGTCGGACGAAGTCCACAAAAAAAACCGGCCGTTCAGAACGAACGACCGGCAACCAAAAACTAAAACTATGAAATGGTGACACCGGTGGGATTCAAACCCGCAACCTTCTGATCCGTAGTCAGATGCTCTA
>CAMWTX010000027.1 GCA_947177315.1 uncultured Bacteroidales bacterium
AACGAGATCTACAGGCGTATTATCGTCGGCAGCGTCAGATGTTTATATTATTCAACTTCCCGTGGCTTGAGCTTTATCCATTCCCGATGGCCGGTAAGGTAATGCAGGGCGTTCACCAAAAAGTTGCCGTTGCCGTACATCTGCCTTGTGTAGCGGTCAAAGCCAAGCGGCAGCGGCTGTCCGTCGGGCAGGATATCGTTCCGCGCCATATCGCCGTCACCCACAATCATCATGGCGGAGGGTTCGCTCTCTTTCCTATACGCAAAACCGGCGGCGTTCTCCAATTCAGGTTTCACCAAGGGATAAGCCGTGGAAAACTTTCCTTCCACCAACAACGCCACCGTTTGCCGCCCCTGGTCAAAACGGCGCAAATCGGGCGGGTTGCGCATCAGATCCGCCGACATCGCATGCGGCAGGCGCACCTTGAATGAATAGGGCGAAGTCTGCAGGAGCGGTGTTTTTTTCAAGCCGTTCTCAATGGTGTCGATACCGGCGGCCACCTGCAAACGGATGCTGCCTGTCTCCTGCGCCATGCAAGCGGCATCGCCCATATTCCAGGCTTCGGACTCAACCACCGGACTGTAATAATTGGGCATGAACTCGATAATAGGCTGGCTGCCCATATAGCCCGTAAGCACGGGCGAAAGGGCGGCGTTGCGGTCCAACAGCATCTCGCTGCGGAGCCGGAACCCGTAACGGAAAAACAAATCGTCGAGGTTCAGATGATACGGCATGGCATCGAACATAGACTGCCCTTTGAGCGAGTCGAGCGAACCGTTGCCGGCCTCCATGACCCAAAGCATTTTTCCGTCCCGCATCACATATTGGTCAAGCACGGCTTTCTGCGCTTCGGTAAAGGCGGTACGGGGATAGGCCACGATAGCCGCCGCATAACGGGGATGCCAGATGCCGTTGCTGTCTTGTTGCAGGAGCGATGCCGGGTCTGCGGTCAAAGCCGAGCGCGTTACCCTATAAAACGAACTGAGCGCATTGCCCAAAGAAACCGTCTGCATATAAGACAATTCACCGTTACCTTCCAAAAACGCGACCCCTTCCGGTTCTTTCTCCGACAAGGCGCGGATGGCGTTGGCCAGTTGCAACTCCACATTCTCAATGGAATTATTGAGCGTTTCTTCCGCCCCACGCCCCAGCTGCTCGCTCAACAAACCCACCGAAACGGAACGCCCGCCGGAACGGAGTTCGGCCGCCGGAAAAATCAGACGCCGCGTAAGCCCTTCCTTGGTCCTAACCTCCAGCTGTGTGGGGCGGATGCCTTTCTGCGCCAGTTCCTGCATCAAGTCTTGGCGCTGTTCCTCGCTTTCGAGGGCGTAGATATCGGTAAACGTATAGCGGATGGAGGGGCGGTAAATCCTGAATTCGTCCAAAGTCTCGCGCACCGAGCGTTCCAAGCGCTTGAAGCCCGCCGGAAGATTGCCGGCAAGATACACCTTTACATACACCGGATTGTCGTCCTGCCGCAGGATGTCTTTGGTGACGGGCATCAAGGTATAACGCTTGTCGGCGGTCAAATCCAGGCGGCAAGGCAGCAGCACCGCCACCACATCGACCACCGCCAGAAAAACGACCGCCAGCAGGTAACGTTTCCAGAAAACCTTTCTGCGTTTGTCGAGCCCCAGCACGGTAAGATCTATAAAAAGCACCACGAGGCTCAGATAATAAGCCACATCCCGAAAATCCACCACGCCCCGGCTCAACGAAGAATAGTGCCGGCTGATGCCGAGTTTGGCCACAAAAAGGCTCATCCCGCCTTCGGGAATCAAGGCGGCGAACAAATCAAAGCCCACATAGAGCATGGTGCAGGCCGCCACCGAAAGCACAAAAGCCACCACCTGGTTCTGCGTGAGCGAAGACATGAACACACACACCGCCACAAACGAAGCGCCCAGAAGCAACAAGCCCGTCAACGCGCCCCAAAACGCGCCCAAGTCGAAATTGCCCTGCGGAGAGGCCAGGCTGGAAACTGTATAGAGGTAGAGGAACACGGGCAAGAGACTTACCGCCAACAGCAGAAATCCGGCAAAGAATTTGGCAAAGACCAGTTGCAGACGCGTAAGCGGACGGGTAAGCAGCATCTCCATCGTGCCGCTTTTCTTTTCTTCGGCAAAGCTGCGCATGCACAGGGCGGGCACCAAAAACAGGAATACGAGGGGCGCCCACGAAAAGAAAGGTTCCAAGGTGGCGTATCCCGCATCAAAAATATTGAAAGAAGTGGGCAGCACAAACAGCATCAAGGCATTGACGGCAAAAAACACCGCCAGCACCAAATACGCCAACGGCCCTGAAAAGAACAGACGTATTTCTTTATTGAGCAACGAACGCATGATTCCTATCTCTTATTGATTTCGAAACGGACAACCACCTTGGCTCCGTTATCCACGCCCAGAATACGGGCCGCATTCCCACGGTTCATCGAAATTTCCAGAAAACCGTTTTCCAAAAAGATAAAGGCGATATCTCCGGCCTCCACATCCATATACGCCTTGACGAATTTGCCGGGAAATTTACGCCAATCCACCCGCAGTTCGGCAAACTTAAATTCCGCTTCACAGGCGGCGAACTGCTTTTTGGTAATATTGGTGATGATGTTTCCGAAACCGTCCACACAAAGCACCATGCCTGAAAGCTGCATTCCCGTAACGTTTCCGTTGCGGTCCTTTTCGGGCGTGCGCTGCAAGACAAGCCCTCCCTCCAGCAGTTTGGGGCGGAATCTTTCTTTGTCGGCAAGACGGGTGCCGATCTGACCGATCGGTGTGCCGACCGCCAGCAGGGTGGCCACCTTAGGGAACAGGTCTCTGGCCGGAAAGGTATAGACTTGCGTTTCCTGCCAGGTTTTTATTTCGTAAACCTCTTCCGCCTGCTTTCCCGACAGGCATTCCAGCACGGAAAAAAATCCGTTGTCGGCACCGATAAAGAACTGGCGGTCGAATTTCACCACCAGATGCGCGTTTTCGGGAGATGCGATGTCATCCACGCCTATGATATGGATGGTTCCCGTCGGAAAATAACGGTAAGTGTCGAAGAGCATATACGCCGCCGCATAGATATTGCTGTTGTCCCGCGGCACGGCATGCGATATATCTACAACACGCACATCGGGCAACTTAGCCTGCAACCGGGCCCTGACCACCGCCGCATAATGGTCTGCCAGCCCCCAGTCTGTCAATAATGTTACCGTCTGTGTCATCATAACCTACAAAATTACGGCTTTGGCGCGGAATATCCAATTGGAACTTGCAGTTGTCTCTGCGCTCGACTTTTCGTATCTTTAACTCCGTTGAAGATACTCCGTCTCGGCATAGCCAACTTGCAAGCAAGACTTGCAGTTGTCTCTGCGCTCGACTTTTCGTATCTTTGTCCCATTTACGGGTAACCGGGTGTTTTGATGTCTCGGCAGCCTCAAAAATTGACGATATGCTCAGTTTTACACTTTCAAAAATAGCCGAAATCATCGGGGGAACCGTTGAGGGAGGCGCGGCGGACGCGGTCATCACCACGCTCTGCAAGATAGAAGAAGGACACGAAGGAGGGCTTACTTTTCTGGCCAATCCCAAATACACCCCTTATATTTACGAAACAAAAGCCACGGCGGTCATCGTGGGCAAGGATTTTGTGCCCGAACACCCTGTTGCGGCGGCTTTGCTCCGTGTGGAAAACTCCTACGAATCGTTTGCGCGCCTGCTGGCTTTCTATAACGAATACACCTCGCCCAAACCGGGCATTTCGAGCCTTGCTTTCGTGGCACCCGACGCTAAAATCGGCAAGGACGTGTATATCGGCGAGTTCTGCGTTATCGCTTCGGGCTGCGAAATCGGCGACGGCTGCAAGATTTATCCGCAATGCTATGTAGGCAGCGGCGTGAGCATGAAAGAAAACTGCATTCTCTACCCCGGTGTAAAGGTATATGCCCATACGCAAATCGGCAAAGCCTGCATCCTGCAGGCCGGCGCGGTCATCGGTGCGGACGGCTTCGGTTTTGCCCCCAACAACGGCAGTTACGAAAAGATTCCGCAAATCGGCAACGTGATTCTGGAAGACAACGTGGAAATCGGCGCCAATACTTGCGTTGACAAGGCCACGATGGGTTCCACCGTTATCAAGGAAGGCGTAAAGCTCGACAACCTGATTCAAATCGGCCACAATGTGGTGGTGGGCAAAAATACGGTGATGGCTTCGCAAGCGGGCGTTGCCGGCTCTACTAAAATCGGCGAGAACTGCATGTTCGGCGGTCAGGTAGGGGTTGCCGGCCACAGCGTGATTGCCAACGGTGTGATGCTGGCCGCACAGACGGGCGTGCCCGGTTCGGTCCGCAAGGAAAACGCCGTGCTTATCGGCGCGCCTCCTTTGGATCCGGCCGTGTTCAGACGTTCCTGCGTTCATTTCAAGAACCTTGACAGCATTGTGGAACGCCTGGCCCAAGTGGAAAAAGAGTTGGCCGAATTAAAGAAATAGTTGACCCTTAGCCAAAGCGACCCAAGCGCAAGTTTCGGTCGCTTTTTATTGTGATGAAAAATACGGTGGAAATTCCGGAAAGCGAGCGGCATCCGCTCGAAACCGGGCAGGTGATTTTGGTGGATAAGCCTTTGGAATGGACCTCGTTCAATGTGGTGAGCCGGGTCCGCAACTGGGCGCACAGGCAGATGGGGCGGCGTGTCAAGACAGGGCATGCCGGTACCCTGGATCCGCTGGCGAGCGGGCTTCTGATTATCTGCACGGGGCGGTTCACCAAAAGGATAGAGGAATTTCAAGCCCAAAAGAAAGAATATACGGGCACTTTCGTTATCGGCTCGGTTACCAAAAGTTTCGATTTGGAAAGCGAGGTGATGCCCGGCGGCGATTACAGCCATATCGGAGAAAAAGAGATACAGGATGCCGTAAAGCGGCTCACGGGCCCCATCATGCAGGTGCCGCCGGTGTTTTCGGCGGTAAAGGTGCAAGGAAAACGCGCCTACCAGTTTGCCCGCGCCGACCGGGAACTGAAATTGGAGGCCAAGCCGATTACGGTTTACGAATTTGAGATAACGCGCATGGCCTTGCCCGAAATAGACTTCCGCATTGTATGCAGCAAAGGCACGTATATCCGCGCCATCGCCCGCGATTTGGGCGATCTCTTGGGCTGCGGCGCGTATCTTTCGGCACTCCGCCGCACCAAGATAGGCGATTTCAAGGTGGAAGACGCCCATCGCATCGAGGAGTTTCTGAACTATCCGCAATAACTGCGTTTGCTTTTGCTCTCGACTTTCCGTATCTTCGCAATCCGATAGTTGGAATCCGCCGTATCTTACGGCATCTTTCGCACGGAAAACTCTTAAAATAGAAAGTACATTTTTATGGAATACAATACCCAACGGAGCCCCTTGGTATATACCGAATACGGCAGAGGCATTCAGGAAATGGTGGATTTTGCCGTCAAGATACCCAGCAAGACCGCCCGCAACCGCGCCGCCCAGACCATCATCCGCTTTATGGAAGTGCTCCATCCGCAAGTGCGCGAACTGGACGACTATATGCACAAGCTCTACGACCAGCTCATCATCATGAGCGATTTCAAGCTCGACATAGACAATCCCTACCCTGCCCCCGAACCCGCCAAGGCTTCGGCTCCGGCAAAGCCTTTCGTATTCCGTCAGACCCCCATCAAGTTCCGCTACTACGGCAAGACCCTCGAAGCCATGATTCTCAAGGCTGCCGAAATGCCCGACGGAGCGGAAAAAGACGCCGCGCTGAACCTCATCACGGTGCAGATGAAAAAGTCTTACTACCTGTGGAACGACGACATTTTGAGCGATGAACTGGTGGCGGAACACCTCCATATCATCTCCAACGGCAAGATTACCTATACCGAGGCGATGAAAGGGGAAGTTTATTCCTCTTTCTACAACAAGCCCAGCCTGGAACGCAAGAGCAAATACATCAACGTCAGCGCCTACGAAAACAACAGCACACGCCGCTACCACAACAACGGGCATTACAGCCGCAGCAACGGAAACGGAACCGAAACCGGCACGCGCCGCTACAACAGAAACGAAAACAACCAAGGCTTTACGCCCAGAACCTCTACCTTTAAGAGAAGGAGGCCGTTTTGAGTTCATTCTCCATTACCGGCGGAAAACGTTTGAGAGGATGCCTTACGCCGCAAGGAGCCAAGAACGAAGCCTTGCAGGTGATTTGCGCCTGCCTGCTCACCAGAGAAGCGGTTACGATACACAACGTTCCTCTTATCCGCGATGTACTCAAACTGATTGAACTTTTGCAAAGCATGGGGGTCAAGGTGGAACGCCCCGATTTGCATACCTTTGTTTTTCAAGCCCAAGACATAGACGCCGCTTACCTGCACACCGAAGATTTCCGGCAGAAAACCGGCTCCCTGCGCGGTTCGGTAATGACCGCCGGCCCGCTTTTGGCGCGCATCGGGCATACCATCGTGCCCCAGCCCGGAGGCGACAAGATTGGCCGCCGCAAACTGGACACGCATTTTACGGGCTTTGAAAATTTAGGCGCCACCGTATCCTACAACCAGAACGAACACGCTTTTTACGTATCCGGCAGCCCGCTGCACGGCCGATATATGCTTTTGGACGAAGCCTCGGTAACGGGTACAGCCAACATCATCATGGCCGCGGTACTGGCCAAAGGCACTACCGTTATCTTCAACGCCGCCTGCGAACCCTATGTGCTGCAACTGTGCCGCATGCTGGTGCGCATGGGCGCGCAAATCAAGGGCATCGGCTCGAACCTGCTGCAGATAGACGGTGTTGGCGAACTCCACGGCACGGAACACACCTTGCTGCCCGACATGATTGAAGTGGGCAGTTTTATCGGCATGGCCGCCATGACCCGTTCCGAAATCACGATATGCAACGTGGACCCGCTCAGCCTCGGGCTTATTCCCCAGGTGTTCGGAAAATTGGGCATCTACACCGAATTCAAGGGCGACGACCTGTATGTGCCGGCGCAAGACCACTATACGATAGAAAGCTCGCGAGACGGCTCTATCCTTACCATTTCAGACGCTCCCTGGCCGGGATTCACGCCCGACCTTATCAGTATCGCCCTGGTGACCGCCACCCAGGCCAAAGGCAGTGTGCTTATCCATCAGAAGATGTTCGAAAGCCGCCTGTTCTTTGTAGATAACCTTATCAGCATGGGGGCAAAAATCATTCTCTGCGACCCGCACCGCGCCACCGTTATCGGCCTCAACCGCGAATCTCCGCTGCAAAGCATCTCGATGGTTTCGCCCGACATACGCGCCGGGGTATCGCTTCTGATTGCCGCCATGTCGGCCGAAGGCATCAGCACGATTCACAACATCGAACAGATAGACCGCGGTTACGAGCAGATAGACGAACGGCTCAACCGTATCGGCGCGGATATCCGTAGAAATTCTTAGAAAATGGGCGTTTTTGCCGATGTGCTGCTGCCCCTGCCCTTGCGCTTGGACTTTACCTATTCCGTTCCCGAGGAAATGGAGGAACGCTTGCAGGTTGGCGTGCGCGTTTGCGTGCCGCTGGGCAAAAGCAAGGTGTATGCAGGGCTGGTAAAGCGCATCCATCGGAACAATCCCAAACAGGAAGCCAAGTCCATTATCGCGGTGCTGGACGATGAACCCGTGGTGAACCCGCAGCAATTCGCCTTTTGGAAATGGATGGCGGATTACTACCTCTGCACCGAAGGGGATGTGATGGCGGCCGCCCTGCCCTCCGGGTTCAAGCTCGACAACGAAACCAAACTGGTGCTCAACCCCGATTTCGACGGGGATGTATCCAACCTCAACCAACGTCAGATAGATATCATCGCCGCCTTGGAAAGCAAGGGCGAAATCACCATCGAACAGGCGGCGCAGGCCTCGGCGCAAGCCAAGGTTTTTCCTTTGGTGCGCGGACTGAGGGAGCAAGGCGTGGTGCTGGTAAAGGAAGAGATTTCGGAACGCTACCGCCCCTTGCGGGAACTCTTTGTGCGCTGGACGCCCGAATACCGCGATAATCCCGACAGACAGCAGGAACTCTTCGGCCGTTTGGAAAAACGCGCCTTTAACCAACTGCAGGTGTTGATGGCCTATGTGTCGCTCTGCCCCCAAGCCGAAGACGGCCTGGTGAGCAAAGCCTTGCTGACGGCCAAATCCAAACAGACACCCGCCGCCCTGGCCGCCTTGGTGAAGAAAGGCATCTTTGAGATTTCCGAAAAACAGAAAAGCCGTCTGGAAACCTTGGCGACCTCCGCCTCCCTGCCCGAAAACGTGCAGCTTTCGCAGGCGCAGCAAACCGCGCTCAAACAGATACAAGAGGGATTGGAGAAAAAAGCGGTCTGCCTGCTGCACGGAGTAACCTCCAGCGGCAAGACCGAAATCTACATACAACTTATACGCCAAGTGCTGGAACAAGGAAAGCAGGTGCTTTTCCTCCTGCCCGAAATCGCGCTTTCGGCACAGATGATACTACGCTTGCGCAAGTATTTCGGCGATACCGTGGGGGTTTATCATTCGCGCTACAACGAAGCCGAAAAGGTGGAGATATGGAAGAACACCGGCACACGCTACCGCGTTATCCTGGGCGCGCGCTCGGCGCTTTTTCTGCCTTTCAGCAATCTGGGGCTCATTATCGTGGATGAGGAACACGAAACCTCCTACAAACAGCAAGACCCCGCTCCCCGTTACCACGCCCGGGATGCCGCCGTTTTTCTGGCGCACCTGCACGGTGCCAAAACGGTGCTGGGTTCCGCCACGCCCTCCATCGAGTCGTATTATAACGCGCTGCACGGAAAATATGCCTTGGCCACGCTCTTTACCCGCTACGGGGGTGTTCGCCTGCCTGACATATTAGTGGCGGATTTAAAAGAGGAAAAGAGGCAGAAAACCATGCAGGGCAATTTCTCCTCGCTTCTTGCCGAAAAGATAAGGCTCGCCCTTGAAAACGGCAAGCAGGTGATTCTTTTTCAGAACCGGCGCGGATTCTCCACCCGTCTGGAATGCGAGGTGTGCGGCCATGTGCCGGTGTGTGAGAAATGCGATGTAACACTTACCTATCACAAACACCGCTCGGTGCTGCTCTGCCATTACTGCGGCTATACCGTGAACCAGCCCAAACTCTGCCCCGAATGCGGCAATCCTTCCTTAAAATTGAAAGGTTTCGGCACAGAACGCATCGAAGAAGATTTACAGTTGCTCTTTCCCCAAGCCAAGGTGGAACGCATGGACTTAGACAGCACGCGTGCCAAAGGCTCTTACCATAAAATCATCGAGAACTTCCAGAACCGCAAGACCGATATTCTGGTGGGAACGCAAATGGTTACCAAAGGGCTCGATTTCGACAATGTGGCGGTGGTGGGCATCCTCGATGCAGACAGCCTCATTTCCTTTCCCGACTTCAGGTCGTATGAACGCAGTTTTCATCTGATGACCCAGGTGAGCGGACGGGCCGGCCGGAAAGAGGGCGGCGGAGAAGTCGTGATACAGACCCACAAGCCCGACTTTCAGGTGATACGGGATGTGATGAACAGCGATTACGCCTCGATGTACACGCATCAGATACAGGAAAGAATGGTATTCCGCTATCCGCCTTTTTTCCGACTGATACGGCTGAGCCTGCGCCACAAGGAGGAAACCGCCGTGTTCGAGGCGGCGCGGGTCTTGGCCGCCGAATTGAAAAAGATATTCGGGGATCGGGTGCTGGGACCCGAATACCCTATGGTGAGCCGCATCAACACCTACTATATACAGGAAATCATGCTCAAGATAGAGCGCACGCCCCAAATCGAAAAGATGAAAGCCCGCCTGCAACAGTGCATCGATGATTTCCTTGCCGGCAACCCCCGGAGCAAATTACGGGTGGTGGTGGATGTGGATCCCCAATAAATCGCTATATTTGACTTCGTCCAAGATACTGGCACCTCGGCCAAAAGCAAATAAATTTGTTTTTGGCCGAGGCTTATCCGTATCTTTGTAGTTTTTGCAAAACAGCCATGCAAGCGAACAAGAAACTTTCCGGGCAAGGCAAGATTCTCGGTATGGGAAATGCCTTGGTTGACCTTATCTTCCAGCTCCCCTCCGACGAACTCTTGGAGAAATGGAATCTGCCCAAGGGCAGCATGACGCTTATCGACCAACAGCAGGCCGGCGTTATCCTCAACTACTTCGGGCAGGAACAGCCGGTACTGGCAACGGGCGGATCGGCCTCCAACACCATCACTTCCATCGCCGCCTTAGGCGGGCATTGCGGTTTTATCGGACAAATCGGCAAAAACGACATATACGGCAACTTTTATATCGAACATCTTACCAAACACGGCATCACGCCTTACTTCCGCCGTATCGACACCCCTACCGGAACCGCCATCACCCTGATGAGCCCCGACACGGAACGCACATTCGCCACCTATCTCGGCGCGGCCTCCTCGATGACCGAAGAAAACATCAACCGCGAGGTATTTTCGGGATACGGCTATTTCCATATCGAGGGCTATATGGTGCAGAACTACGCGCTTCTGGAAAAAGCCCTGCAGACGGCCCGCGACTGCAATATGGTAATCTCATTGGACTTGGCGAGCTATAACATCGTCAAGAGCCATCTTGATTTTATACGCCATATCCTGCCGACGGTGGATGTGGTCTTTGCCAACGAAGAAGAAGCCCTTGCCTTTACGGGCCAAGACAATCTGGAAGCCTTGAATCTTCTGGCCAACCAAGTGGCGGTTTCCGTAGTGAAACTCGGACCGCGCGGTTCGTTGGTGATGTACCGAGGCAAACTTTATGCCATCGATGCCGACAAGGTGGTAAAGACCGACAGCAACGGTGCGGGCGACAGCTACGCCGCAGGATTCCTCTACGGATTAAGCCGCGGATTGGGCGTGCAGGAATGTGGCGAAATAGCCTCTACGGTGGCCACGCAGGTGGTGCAGGTAACCGGGCCCAAACTCACCGCACGGCAATGGAAGGAACTTCTTCCCCGCATCCGTAAAATCGAAGCACGCAACACCCAATGGCCCGAATAGGCGATCTCGACTTAGGCGATTTTCCGCTTTGGCTTTCTCCGATGGAAGCCGTTACCGACGCTCCTTTCAGAAGCCTCTGCAAACAATACGGGGCGGATGTGCTGGTAAGCGAGTTCGTTTCTTCCGATGCGGTGGTGCGCATGGCGGGAAAAACGCTTTCCAAAATGGACTTCCGTGCCGAGGAACGCCCCACCGGCATTCAGATTTTTGGGCATGATGAGCAGAGCATGCGCCAGGCCGCCGAAATAGCCGCTTCTAAAAAACCCGATTTCATAGACCTCAACTGGGGCTGCCCCGTGCGCAAGATCGTAAGCAAAGGCGCGGGTAGCGGCATCTTGCAAGATATTCCCAAAATGGTTTCGATTACGAGTGCCGTGGTAAAAGCCATGAACGAGATAAACCTGCCCGTAACGGTAAAGACCCGTCTGGGCTGGGATTCCAACAGCAAACCTATCGTGGAAGTGGCTGAACGCCTGCAGGACATCGGCATCCGAGCCATCAGCATACACGGCAGAACCCGTGCCCAACTCTACGGCGGCACTGCCGACTGGAACCTGATCGGACAGGTAAAGAATAATCCGCGCATGCATATTCCCGTATTCGGCAACGGCGATATCGACTCGGCGCAGAAAGCCGTGGAAATGCGGCAACATTACGGCGTAGATGGCGTTCTTATCGGCAGGGCGGCGATTGGAAACCCTTGGATTTTCAGGCAGGTAAAGCACTTTATGGAAACCGGAAAGGAACTTCCCCTGCCCAGCGTGCAGGAACGCAAGGAAATCTGTATGCAGCTGTTTGAAAAAGAAACCGAATGTAAGGGCGAACGGGTGGCCGCCCAGGAAATGAAGATACACTATTCGGGATTTTTCAAGGGACTACCCGGATTCAAGCCGGTAAAGATGAAACTGATGCTTTCCTCCTCGATGCGGGAAGCACAGGAGCTGCTGGAAAGTTACCCAGAATAGACCTATAACTGTTCGTGGCGAACCGTGCCATCCTCGCACACCAAAATATGTGAAGGGAACTTAGTAATCATCAAGAAATCGTGCGTGGCGACCAAAACGGCGCAGTCCTGGCTGATTCTCACCAAAAGCCGCATGATTTCTTCGGAAGTGTCGGGATCAAGGTTTCCCGTAGGTTCATCCGCCAAAATCACTTCGGGATTGTTCAGCAAGGCGCGCGCGATGGCCAGGCGTTGCTGTTCGCCGCCCGAAAGCTGGTAGGGCATCTTGTACGCCTTGTTTTCCATGCCTACCATTTCGAGCACTTCCCGTATCCGACGTTGGATGTCGGTTTTGTTCTTCCAGTCGGTGGCGCGGAGCACAAAGTCGAGGTTATCGAAGACCGAACGGTCGGTCAACAGCTGGAAATCCTGAAACACCACGCCCAGTTTGCGGCGCAGGTAGGGAATATCTTTCTTGGACAGGGTGGCCAAATCGTAGCCCGCCACACGGGCCCGTCCCGAACGCACGGGAATATCGGCATAAAGGGTGCGCAAAAGCGAACTTTTGCCGGCTCCCGTCTTTCCGATAAGATAGACCAATTCGCCTTTGCTTATCGAAAAGTTCACTTCCGAAAGAACGCGGGTCTTCTTCTGATATACATCCAGATTTTCCGCCCACAATACGGGATTTGCCTCCATCGTCGTCATTACATTCCCAATTTTGCCTTGATTGCCTGCAACTCGCTTTCCAGTTCGGCTTGCTTGCGCGACTGTTCTTCCAGACGTTTTTCCAAATCGTTTACCTGATGCGAAAGATTTTGGTTTATCTGCCAAAGCACCGGCACCAAGCCGATATAATCCAGGCTCAACATGCCCTTGTCTTCATCTCCCCGCACCAATTCAGGGAATATCCTACGC
>CAMWTX010000028.1 GCA_947177315.1 uncultured Bacteroidales bacterium
GAACATGATGGAAAAAGGGCTCCGCTTTTACAGCGAACCCGTGGACGAATGGCTCGACTGCGGCAACAAGGAAGCCACCGTGCAGACCCACGCCCGTGTGCTGGAACACCTGGGGCATTTCGTGGATGCAAACGCCCAGGTGGAGCAATCGGTTATCGTGCCGCCTTGCCATATCGCCGCCGGCGCAACCATCCGCCATTCGGTGGTGGGGCCTTACGTTACGGTGGATGCCGGCAGCAAGATAGAACGCTCGGTGGTATCGGACACCATCGTGCAGAAAGACGCCGGAATCAGGAACACGGTGCTGCGTCACTCGATGATAGGCAACGAAGCCCATGCCGAATCGGAGGCACGGATGTTGAACTTGGGCGATTTTTCGGGCTTGGAATCTTAATCTGCCATGAACCCTATCAGGCACATAACCGCTTTTCTGCTCGCCTCGGCCTGCCTTTGGACGGCCCTGCCCCAAAAGGGTCTGGCCCAATCCCAACGGGATGCCTACCGGAGCGACAGCCTTTTTCTGGAAGCCACCACGCTTTACCTCACCGACAGGCCGCAAAAGGCACTGGACATGTACCGCGCCCTCTTGGAAAAAGAGCCCGACAACGCCACCGCCGCCTATCAGATAAGCAATATCCTTGCGGAAAGCGGCAAATTCTCGGACGCCATCATCTACGCCGAAAAAGCCTGCCTGACGCGCCCCGAAAACGAATGGTTCCAGCTCCTGCGCGCCCAACTCTACAAGACCACCCGCCAATTCAAGAAAGCCGGAGAGGTCTTTTCCCTCTTGAGCGAACGCTTTCCCGAAAACTTGGAATACGCCTACGAAAAAGCCAACATGTGGGTCATGGCGGGCGATTTGGCGGCGGCCATAGCCGTCTATGACGACTTGCAGCACCGTTACGGTTTCAACGACGAATGGAGCATGCAGAAGTACAAGATGTACACGGGAGCCGGCAACCACAAGGCCGCCCGCGCCGAACTCGTCAAGGCAAGCCAGGCCATGCCCCGGCAGACCAAATACCTGGAAATGCTGGCGCAAATCTGCATGAAGGAAAAAGACTACAAGCAGGCTTACCGCTACTTTAAAAAGATATTGGAACTCAAGCCCGACGACCCGTATATCCATATCTCCCTGGCCGACTACCACCGCAACATGGGCAATTTCAACGAAGCCTTCCATGCGCTGGAAAAGGCGGTGGCCAATCCGCAGCTCGATTTCAAGACCAAACTGAACGTATTGCAGGCCTACTACACCGGAAAGGACAACCTCAAGCCGCAGGGAGATCTGTTCGCGCAGGCCTCCAAACTGTTCGAGAGCCTCAACCGCGTTCATCCCGACCAGGCGGAGGGCTATTTCATGCACGCCAAATTCCGGATTCTGCTGAACGACCTCAAACCCGCCGTAAAACTGTTGGAACGCGCCATAGCCTTGGATTCGAATGTATTCGGCAGTTGGGAACTGCTGCTGTACGCCGCCCATCAAAGCCTGGACACCGCCCTGTTGGAAAAAGCCGGAAAGACGGCCTGCGAACGCTTTCCCGAACAGGCATCCCCCTATATGTACCGCGCCGTGGCGGCCTTGCTGCAAGAGAACCATGCCTTGGCGGTGGAACTGGCCGAAAAGGGGCAGAAACGCAACATGGGAACCAACCCCTTTGTGGAAAAAGTGCTGCTGCAGATTCTCGGCGACGGCTATTTTGCCCTGGAACAATACGACAAAAGCCTGCAGGCCTACGAACAGCTGTATAAATCGGATCCCGACGACCGCTACGTGCGCAACAACTACGCCTACTACCTGGCGGTTATCGGGCGCGACCTCGCCAAAGCCGAAGCCCTGGCCGCAAAACTCTGCCGGGAAGAACCGCAGAACGCCACCTTTGCCGACACTTACGCCTGGGTGCTGTTCCGCTTGGGCAACTACGCCAAAGCGCTCGAATATGTGGAAAAAGCCCTGAAGCACGGGGCGGAGAAAGACGCCACGGTATGGGATCATCTGGGCGATATACGTTACCGCCTGGGGCATACCGAAAAAGCCGTGGAAGCCTGGAAAACCGCCGGCAAGCTTGCTTGCGGAGAAGCCAAAAAAGAAATAGAACAAAAAATCAAAAACCCCGGCCTGGCCGATGAATAAGATAAGCACAACCTGCAGAACCTGCCTCCGCGCGGCCCTGCTGCTCTGCCTTACGGCAGGATTTCTTGCCTCCTGCAAGGATGACCGGCAGGATACGGGCTGGAAGAACCAAAGCTTTACCATGGATGCGGATTTAGCGCGCACCTCGCGCGATTCGGTGGATTTTATCCTGAAGAAATCCATGGAACGCAACCCCCGCTTCTCCACTTTTGCCGCCAATCTGGACATCAAGGTGGGATTGGAAGGCCACACCATCGGTTTTGGCGGACAGTTGCGCGTACAGAACGGACAAATTATCTGGATTAGCTGTCAGAAGCTTGTGTTTGAAATCTTCCGCGCCAAGATAACGCCCGACACCGTGGCCTTTTACAGCAAGATAGCCGGCATGGCTTCGGTCTATGCCGACGATTCGTTGAAAGATCTCGTGCCCAAATCGTTCGGACTGCTGCAGGCCTTGTTTCTGCGAAGCGCCGATTCGGTTATGTTCCAAGGGGAACGCAGCCTCGGTTCGGAGGCGGAAAACTGGATTGTACAGGGCGTTTCGGGCGACAGCCTGGCCTGGCAGCTGTATATCGGCAAGGAAGATTTCAGGCCTTCGGGCATCGGCATACAGATAGGGCAAGACACCTCGGTGCTGCAGATTGCCGTGGCCTACCAAAACGACAACGGTTTTACGATTACCGTTTCGGAAGACAGGAAACTGTTGGTTTCCGCGCGGATTTCGTACAGCAAACCGCGTTGGAACGAGAATATCTCCTTTCCTTTTGCGATTCCCGCCGGCATCGAGACCGAATACGGCCACGGAATGCTGAACAACTTGAAGAAAAGCCGCGACAACGGTTTGATGATGGACTAAAAAGCATGGATAGATGATTGCCATTGCCCGCAAATACTTAAAATTCCTAAGCGTTCTGCTGTTGGCGGCAGGTTTTTGCTATGCTCCGGCACAGGACCGCAAGACCCTCGAAGCCAACAAAAAGAAACTGGAGCAGGAAATCGAGCAGACCAACAAGCAACTTAACAAAACCAACAAGCAGAAAAAAGCCACCGTTGCCGAACTGCAGCTGGTAAACAGCAACATCAACAAACGGCAGCAGCTTATCAAAGGGCTCAACCAGGAAGTTACGGTTACCGAACGCGAGATAGGCCGTCTGCAAAGCAAGATAAACCGCCTCAGTAACGACATCGAGACCCTCAAGAAAGAATACGCCCGGCTTCTCACCATGGCGCGGCGGCATCACAACCAATACTCGTTGCTGATGTTCATCTTCTCTTCGCAGAACTTCAACCAGGCATGGCGCAGGCTGCGCTACATCAGCCAATACGAAGACTATTCGCGCAAGCAGGTGGCCATCATCACCGAAAAACAGGAGGTGCTGGCCAGCAGCCGCAAGACCCTGGAAGAGGAACGGAGCAACAAGAAAAAACTGGTGGACGCGCAGGTAAAGGCCAAGAAAGAGCTGGAAAAGGAGCAGAAGAGCAAGAACCAGATGGTGGCGCAGCTCAAGAAACAGGAAAAATCGCTCCGGAGCAAGCTCCAGACCCAACAGAAAAAGGTGAACCAACTCAACGACCAAATCAAGAAAAAGATTGAGGCCGAGATACGCGCTTCCCAGCAAAAGGAAACGCAGAAACCCAGCGGCAGCAGTTCCTTTGCCCTTACACCCGCCGAAAAAACGCTGTCTTCGAATTTCGAGAGCAACAAAGGAAAACTGCCCTGGCCGCTTGAACGGGGCACGATTTCGGGGCATTTCGGAACCCATCCCCACCCGGTTATCAGCAGCCTTACCGTAACCAACAACGGCATCGACATCCTTACCGAAAAAGGAGCGGTGGCGCGGGCGGTGTTCAAGGGCGAGGTCTGCAACATCGAATCGGCCTACGGGCTCAAGTTCGTGATGGTGCGCCACGGGGCCTATATGACCGTCTATGCCAACCTGGACCAAGTGTATGTAAAGAAAGGGCAGACGGTGGACGTAAAACAGAAGATAGGCCGCGTTTACTACGATGCGGACGAGAACAAGACCGAGTTGCAGTTCCAGGTGTGGAAGAACACCACCAAACTGAACCCCGAAGTATGGATTGCCCACTGATAAAAGCCGAGAAATGAAAAATAAAACCAAATACATCTGCGTTTACTGCGGCTCCTCGATGGGCAAGGGAACGCTCTTTGCCGATGCCGCACGGGAAACGGGGCGCATGATTGCCCGTCTCCAACTGGGATTGGTGTATGGCGGCGCCTGCTGCGGAACGATGGGCAAGGTGGCCGATGCCGCGTTGGAAAACGGCGCGGAGGTATGCGGCATCATTCCCGATTTCTTTGAAAATTACGAATTCGAAGTGCTCCATACCGGGCTTACCCGTCTGGTGCGCGTAAAGACCATGGCCGAACGCAAGGAAATGTTTATCGGCATGGCAGACTGCTTTTTGGCACTGCCCGGCTCCTACGGCACACTCGATGAACTTTTTGAAACCTTGGTGCTCGTGCAGCTCAAACAGATTGAAAAGCCCGTTTTTTTGTTAAATTTGAACGGTTTTTACGACCCCATGCTGGCGCAGCTCGACAAGATGCAGGAATGCGGTTTCCTGCAAGAAGAGAACCGCCGCCTGCTGCAAGTATGCCGCACCTTGGACGAGCTCGAAAAAGCCTTGCGCCCTTTGGCCTAAGAACCTTGAAAAACACAGAACGATGAAGAGACATATTTTTGCCTGCCTGCTTGCCTTGGCGGGATTGAGTTTGGCCAGCCCGCTGCACAGCGCGGAAGGCTTCGAAATCAAGGTAAGGGTAAAGAACTACCCCGACTCGTTGAAGAACGAACTCTACCTGGGGTATTACAACTGGTCTTCGCAATACATCGCCGACACCGCCCGCTACGATGCCAAGAGCAAATCGTATGTGTTCAAGGGCAATACGCCCAAACCCGGCGGCATGTACATGCTCATCACCGCCGACAAACGCTATGTGGATTTTATCTTTGACCAAGACCAGCACATCGAAATCGACGTGAACTATCCCGACCTGTTCGAAGGCATAAAATTCAAGAACTCCCCCGAAAACGAGGCTTACCAAGCCTTTGCCGCCATCGGCACGCAAGACTACAGGGAAATGCGGAAATTGCAGGAAGAACTCCAGGCCGCCGATTCGGCCAAGGATACAAAGAAAGCCGAAAAATTGCGCACGAGCATGGACAACCTCCGCAAAAAAATGGAGCAGGACCGCGAAGATTTCATGCTGAACAATCCGCAGAACCTTATGGCGGCCATCTTCAAGGCGCAGAAAGAAGTGGATGTGCCCAACGCACCCGCCGATGTGCCCGATTCCCTTTCCATCAACTGGCAGTACGAATATTACAAGAACCACTATTTCGACAATTTCGACCTCTGCGACGACCGCCTTATCCGCACGCCCCTGGTGTATCAGCGCATCAAGTCTTTTCACGAAAAGGTGCTGAACATGCAGAGCCCCGACAGCATCAAATACGCCTGGGAACGCCAGATTGAGAAAGCCCGTTGCGGCGATGGCAAAGGCGAAATCTTCAAATATCTGATCTGGTTTCCGGTGGATGCCTACCAGCGTTCCGAAATCATCGGGCAGGATGCCGTATGGGTCTATCTGGCCAAGAAATATTATTTAGGCGGAGATGCCTACTGGGCCTCCAAAAGCATCGTGGAAAACTTCCGCAAGCGCATCGAACGGGTGGAACCGCTTCTGATTGGCAACAGGCCGCTTGAATTCTACTGCCCCGACACGAGCATCGTAAGCAAGGGCGACCAGCACGATTGGGTATCGGTGTTCTCTTCGCCCAAACGGTATTCGGTGGTTATCTTCTGGTCAACCACCTGCGGGCACTGCCGTACCGCCATGCCGCAATGGCACAAGCTCTACATGGAAAAGAAAGACATCCTCGACTTCGAGGTATTCGCCGTCTGCAAGGATTTCGACGTTCCGGCATGGATCAAATACATCAAGGAACACGACCTGGGCGACTGGATCAACCTCAACGGCAAGGAATCGAACCTCGACTACAACGATGCATGGGATATCACCACCACGCCCACGGTGTATGTGCTGGACCGCGAGAAACGCATCGTCACCAAGAAAATCGATCCGCAGTATCTGCGGGATTTTATTTTGAATTGGCAGGAGACCCACTATCCCCACGAAAAACCACTGGAATAATAACGGGCGGATTATAACGGGCAATCTGCCGCGTTGCCGTTTTCGGGCTGTTCGGTCACGGATTAAAGAGATTCCACCCTTGGTGGCTTGACTTAACTATAACGGCCCATCTGCCGCGTTGCATTGAAAGCAATTTAACTGTTTATCTAGTCGTTGAGCCATATCAACCGCTCTATATCCTAGAAAAAGTGTAATTATTGACAGAATTTATCCTCGAAAAAGTGTAACTATTGGCGAGATTTATCCTCGAAAAAGTGTATATTTGCACTTATGAAAAGGAAAATCATAGAGCAGCTGAAAGCGTGGAAAAAGGCTCCCAACCGCAAACCGCTGGTATTATTAGGTGCCAGACAGGTGGGCAAAACTTGGGTTATGCGGCATTTCGGTAAATCGGAGTTTGAAAGCGTAGCCTATGTGAATTGCGATGAGGAACCCTTAGCCAAAGAATTATTCGAAGCCGACTATAACATCCCTAGGATTTTGCTTGCAATTCAAGCCATAACGGGAACAAAAGTCGAGGCAGGAAAGACGTTGATTATCTTAGATGAAATACAGGAAGTAAACCGGGGCTTGCATAGTCTGAAGTATTTTCAGGAAAACGCGCCCCAATATCACGTTATCGCCGCAGGTTCCCTGTTGGGTATCACGCTGGGGCGTGGAGAGTCGTTTCCGGTGGGAAAGGTCAATATTCTTCACATGTATCCTATGGACTTTGAAGAATTTTTATTGGCCGCAGGCGAAACCACCTTGTCCGAGATATTGCACCAACCCGATTGGGAGGTTTTGAATGCGCTCCGCTCAAAATATATCGACCTGCTTCGCCAATATTATTATGTGGGAGGCATGCCCGAAGTGGTGGCGCATTATGTGGAGCATCAAGACCTGCAGGAAGTGAGGGCTAAGCAAACGGGAATCCTCGACTCCTATCGGCGCGACATTTCCAAACATGCTTCGAAAGCCGAAAGCATACGGATAGGACAGGTACTGCACGCGCTGCCCTCGCAATTAGCCAAAGAGAACAAAAAGTTTGTCTATAATGTACTGAAAAAGGGCGCAAGAGCCGCCGAATACGAGATAGCCATACAGTGGCTGATAGATGCAGGTATTGTGCATAAGGTCTGTCGGATAAAAGAACTTCAAATGCCTGTGAAATTCTACGAAGACTTGAGCGCCTTCAAACTTTTCCTGCTGGACTGCGGTCTATTGGCCTGCATGACGGATGTGCCGGCCAATCAGATGTTGATTGGCGACAATGTTTTCAAGGAATTCAAAGGCGCTTTTACCGAACAATTCGTGCTTCAACAATTAGTTGCAAAAAATATTCCTGCATACTACTGGAGTAATGACAAAACGCCTGCGGAAATTGATTTTGTGGTGCAGACCGACCGGGTCATTCCGATTGAAGTGAAGGCCGAAGGAAATGTGCGTTCCCGCTCAATGGCGGAATATATCAAGAGCCACCCCCAATACAATCTCAAAGGCCTCCGCATATCCATGCTCAACTACAAAGACCAGGACTGGATGGAAAATATACCTTTATTCGGATTGCAGAAATTCTTTTAAGTCAATGAACCTGCTGTCCAGTTAAAACAAAGGCCCGTGGAAAAATCCACGGGCCTTTAAACTCTTTCTGAAAAATATCCGACTCCTACGAAAACACCTCTTTCAGTACCGCCAGGGTCTTGAAGGTCCCTTCGGTGCCGGATTGGAGTTGGCAGTAGCGGGTCAGAGCCTGCACCAAGTTGAACCGCAGGCTGGAGGAGAACAAGGTGAGGCAGGGAAATCCGTCTTGTTCGGCGCGGGCGGAGAGAAGTCGCGCCAGACCCGTGGCGGCATCCGCCTCCAAGAAATCGCGGTGCACGGGAGGCAAATCACAGAAACAGCCCTCCCGCAGGTCGAAATACCGGGAACCGCCCTCCATCCGTGGGCAGAAACCCAGGTTGGAAGCCAGTTCCAAGAGGAAAAACAAATGGAATTCGGCAATATTTTCCTGCCGGCTGTCGAATCGGGTCAATGCCTGCGCCAGCTTGTCGTATAAAAAAACATCCTGCTCCGATTGGGAGATAAAACGCGCCATGGCTTCGGCCAAGAAAAACGCCACACTGCTTTTGCGTATGTCGGAATACATTTCCTTGTATGGATGCGCCAACCGGATTTCGCGCAGAAACGGCATCCCGCTGCCCTGCTTGCCCCGGTTGTAACTTATCTCCACCTGGCTCAACGGAAAAAAACACGAAGAACGGAATTTGCCTCCCGGTTTCACGCCGCCCCTTACCATAAACGACTGCATGCCCTCGCACCGGGTGTAGATGTTCACCACCAGCGCATGGTCGCCGTACCGGGTCTGACGCACCACAATTCCCTCGGTAGTCAGGGTCATCGAACGTAAAAGATTTTGCAAGCCAGTTTTTCGGAACCGCCGTCCGGGCAGGCGAACACGAACAATACGCCGCTATCGGGACGCTTGCCGTTCATCGCGTAGCCGTCCCACGAAATCTGTCCGCCGGTGGCTTTCCCTTGGTAAATCAACAAGCCGCGCGCATCGGTTATCTTTACAACGGCATTCTGCGGCAATCCCCGCACGCTGATAAAACCCTGGTATCCGGGGCGCACCGGATTAGGAAACGCATGCGCCTCCTTTTTGGGATTCCCTTCGGTAACGGTAGCCGTTCCCCCATAGCCTATCAGCCCTTTGTCGGTGCCGATAAACACCTCTCCCGTTTTTTTATAAACGGCTATGTCGGTAATGTTGTCCGACAGAAGCGGCGAATTTTCGGCCGTGAAATGATGTATTTCCTCCATACCGTCGTCCGATACCAGATATACGCCGTCGCCATTGGTGCCTATCCATTTGCGGTTCGCCCCGTCCACGGCTATCGCCCTTACCTGCGCGGTATTGAGCAGTTCTATCAGAAAGCCGTCCTTCGGCACCTTGATTGTTTTGGTGTTCACCGAAGAAGTACCCCCTACCGGGCTGTCGAACATCCTGGCATGTTGGTCTATCACTTTCACGCCCCGGTCCGTACCGATCCAGACGTGCCCCAGCTGGTCTTCCACCAGGCAATATACCCGATTGGTGGTCAAACTGTTGCCCCGATTCAAATCCACATTCAATCCCTGTACGGAATTGCCGTCTGTCTTAAATACCGACAACTGCTCGTTGTTGAAGATGACCCATTTCGTGCTCCAATAATCCACCATGATTTTTCCCGGCCTGTTTTCCGAATTTCCCGCCACCCGCAGATCATACGACTTCCATGTGCCGTCCCGCATCCGGCAAACCAGCCCTTCGGGAGAATAGGCGTTGATCATCCATAAGTTTCCCGACCTGTCGAAAGCCAGGCCATTGACACGGCAATCCGATTCGGAACCTTCCCTGTTCTGTAAAGCCGAATTTTCGGCATTATAGGCGAACCATTTGTTGTCTGCCGTTCTTTCAACCAAGCCACCATACGAAGAAGAAAAAAACAGATGCCCGCTTTCGTAAGGAGTTTCCACCATCTGAGTTACCGAATTAACCGGCGCGATATTACCGGCAACAAGATACCCTGAGCCATAGGCCCCCCACTTTCCGTTGTAAAAAAGCGACCCCCCGAAACCACGGGATAATGGAACGAAAGATTCATCGAATCCTCCTGAAGCTACCGTTACGCCATTGCCAGTAGAAGAAAGTCTGAAACAATCGTTTCCCACCGGTCCCCGCAACACATACAAGGCATCCTGTTTCCAGACCGCATCAAAATGATACATAATCCCTACATCCGTACCCATCCAAAGCGAACCATCTTTGTCCCACAACAAGGAACGTATAGCCCGGAAATTACCGGAGGTGTACTCGGTATTGTGAGCTTGGTCAAAGATGATAAAACGTCCCTGTATCTGCTTGGTATCGGCAATGCCTACCGCCAACCTGTCTTCTTTGCCCGCCAAGAAGGTAATCAGACTTTCCGTGAAATCCACTTCATGAAAAAGATTCCATCCCGATGCCACGTCACCCAGGTAAATCCGGTATCCGTCGCTCACAATTATCTGTCCGAAAGCCTCCAGACAATAGGTTACCTCCTTGTCTTTAAAAAGCGTGTCGGTTTTCCATGCCGCATAATCGTTCAGGTTGGATGCCGAAAGATCCGCGTATTTCAGGCCTTGTTCGGTAGCCGCATAGATACGGTTGCCCGAAACAGCCGTCTGCCAGACGGGAAGATAGGTGTTGTCCTGGCCTATGAAATAGGTTTCCTTGATTTCCTGCTTCTGCAAATCCACCATAATGATGCCAAACGGCATACTCAGATACGCATAACGGCCCTTGATGCCGATATGCCGGACATTTTTGGCTCCGCCCAATTCCTTTTCGGCGATATCATAGACGGTATAGGTGTCGTTGTTTCCATAGACAAAATCCAACCGGCCATCGGTATAGCCCACCAACAGTATATCATGGAGCGGACTATATGCCATCGCGCTCAAGCCCGTTCCGCTCAGTCCGCCTACAAGGTTCAGTTCCGAAAGCCGGTTATCGACCTTATCCACATACATCAGTTCCGCCGACATAAGCCCGAAAACCTCTTCATGCCGCTGTGCCAGCTGATTGACCGCCGCCGGAGCAAAATGCGTGCGCCACTGCCCCACGGCCACGCCTTGTGCCACCGCCGCTTCCATCACCAAGAACCACACCAGGCAAAACGCCCATATCTTTTTTATTTTCATTGCAAACAGCCTCTATTAATGTGAGAGTTCGCGAAGTTAACCATTTTCCCCCTATCTTCGTACCCTAAAAATGTAAACGCCATGAAACAAAGCGAGGTCTTCTACAAATTTCCCTATTGGCTGCAATTGGTCTGCCTGTTTTTGGTGATGGTGGGATGCCTGCTGGTGTCCGCCAATATAGCCGCCCTGTTCGCCGCCTTGCTTTTCGGCATGGATTCGTTGAACCAGGCCTTGCCGCTGCTTTTTGTGCAGGCCGTTTCGGTAACGGGCGGATTCCTGCTGCCGTCCTTATGGTTCGCCCACATGCAGAAAGCGGGGATTCCCGATTATCCGGCGGCGAAAAAAGGATTTTCGTTAAAATTGCTGGGAGGGGCGGTCTCGGCGTACCTGCTGCTTTGCCCGTTTATCTCCGCCCTGCAGGAATGGAACGCGGGCTGGCATTTCCCCGAAAGATGGCTAACGTTGGAAGAATATTTCCGCAACAAGAGCCTGCAGGCGGAATTATTGAGCCAAAAGATGCTGCTTACCGACAGCTGGGGCACGTTTCTCTGTGCGATAGCGGTGGTGGCCATCGGGGCGGGTGTTTGCGAAGAGTTCTTTTTTAGGGGATGCCTGCAAAACATCTTTCGGGGCTGGTTCAAGAACGTGCATGCCGCCGTTTGGGTATGCGCCGCCCTATTCAGCCTTTTCCACGGGGATTTTTTCGGATTCCTGCCGCGTCTTTTCCTGGGGGCTCTGTTGGGTTACCTCTACGTATGGTCGGGTTCCCTTTGGGTTCCGGTTATCGTGCACACGCTCAACAACACGGTGTTGGCAACTGCCTTTTTCCTGCACCACAACGGATATATCGCCTTCTCCCCCGAAAACCTCGAACACGCCCCGCACTGGAGCATCGTTCTGATAAGCATAGTTCTCTGCGCCGGCGTGTGCAGGCTCATGACAAAGAATGCCGGCGATACTCCTCAATCTCCGTCTTCAAGGTCTTGATATGCTGTCCGAACATAAAGGTATGGAACGGGGTACGGTCGTTATTGTCCTTTAAGGCTTTCAAGGCCGAAAGGTATCCGTGCACATCTTCCTTGTGAACCGTAGTGAGCGGCAAGCCGAAATAACGCTCTATATAGTTCATCAAAAGGCGGGAAGTCCTTTTGTTGCCGTCATACCAAGGGTGTATCAACACAAGGTCGCTATGGGCATCAAAGGCGCACATCAATTGCTCAGAAAGAGCCTGGCTTTCCGATAGGCCTTTGTTAATGGTAGAACAAAGCCGGTCAACCATGCCGGGGACTTTCGAGGCTTCCTCGTAATAACCCAAGGCATCGGACTTCACGGCCGAAACGCGAAACTCTCCTTGGGTCATATCCACATTGCCCAAAATGGTCTGGATAACGCTACCGGTCTGTTTGACATTGCGGGCGTTGAACGCCTGTAATAATGCGGGGCTGACAAGGGTCTTTTTGTCGGCTTCAGCCAAGGCATACTGCATGGCGCGGAAGTTGTCCTGCACCATCAGATGATGTTCCAGCAACTTGCCCGGAGCCGTCCGCCCCTGCTCCAACAACACCTCCACTTCCGCATCGGTAAGGGTCGCCCCCTCCAACCGGGTGGAACTGCCCACAATTTGGTAGAGCCTGTATTTTTCGTAGTCGAAAACGATCTGCGGCAATGCCAATTCGGGGCCTAGTAGACAAAAAGTAGGATGAAAAGAAGGTAAAAAGACTCTAGTAGAC
>CAMWTX010000029.1 GCA_947177315.1 uncultured Bacteroidales bacterium
ATATCCTCCTTGGCGCGTTCCATGGCCGCCTGCACCCTGGGCAGCAATTCGCTCTCGGGATACGAACCGGCAAAGGTTTCCGCCAGGGGCAACATGTGTTTATAGCCGGAAGTATGGGCGGTGGCAAAGATTTTGAGAAACAGGAACTGCTCGCGGAAAGCGTTGATGGGATAGCCTCTTTCCACACGGTCTATCACATTGAGCACCCCGTTGAAATCGTTGCGGCTGAAATTTTCGAAAGCCTGCCCGTAGAGGTTCTCCACTGTCTTGGCGTTAGCCTCCAGGTCTTTGTAATAGTTGGGGTTGTTTACCCTTTCGTTCTGTTCGGTTCCCGGATAACGTTCCGCCAATATATCCGCATACTTGCGGAACTTGCCCGTTTCGCCGCTCTGACGGTAGATCTTGCAAAGCGTTTCGCAAGCCGACGGAATGTAGTTCGAACCCGGATACTCGTTGATAAGGCGCACCAGGTATTTTTCGCCTTCCTCGTTCTGCCCCATCTTGTCGCTGTAAATCGTGCCCACGTGATACAGCGCAGGTTCTATAATCGAGTCGAGCCGTTTGTATTCGGCATCGCTCTGCGGCAACTGCTGCAGGTAATAGTCGGCATCCGCCTGCGTGAGCACTTTGGAGGCGGACTGCTGTTCTTCGTCTTCTTCGCCCTGCTGGGAGGAACGCAATACCGCCGCCTTGGGCTTGGAAGAAAGAAACCACAGGTCTTCGAGGGTACGTCTGCCCCACTTGCGGTTAAACTCCGCCAAACCGGCGGTCTTGGTCTGTTCGTTGTAGAAATACCAATTGGAACGGGGCGCCACGCTCGGCATGGCACTGCTGCCGGTCTTTGCCAAACGCGCGTTTTCCTGCTGCTTCTGAAAATCCTTGGCCTTCTGTTCGGCATACCGTTTCTGATCTTTCTTACTCATCCTGCCCACCTGCCGCAAGGTATCGGCTTCCACCAGACGGTAGTAGTGACCCGTAAGTTCCGAAAGGCTTTGGGCGCGGCTCACGATATCGTAATAGTCCGGGTCGTCGTCTTTGACCACCTGTGCCGCCGCCGTGTAATATTTGTGCGATTCGATGTATTTCTTGTTCTCGTAAAAATAAGTGGCCAGCTCCTTGGCCGCCAACAAAGTTCTTTCGGGGTCGCCCTGGCTGGCGGCGATGCTCATATCCAGATACCGCACCGCGTCTTCTTCGTTGTGCTGGCGGAACGACATCTCGCCCATCACATAATAGATACGCCCGAAATAGGCTTGATTCTTGGGGTCCTTGAGCATGCGTTCCAAACCCTTGAAAATATCTCTGGAGTTGATATTGCTGCCGTCGTAACAAAGGGCTATGTTCAAACGGGCGTTGAACACCAAATCCAAGGGCGGGTTCATGCCAAGGCATTTCTTGTAATAGGCATAAGCCTGCATGTTGTCGCCCTCCCGTTGGGCTATCTGCCCCAAAATAAAATTGAGGCGGGCGCGCATATCGCGGTCTTTGCACAACTGCATGCCGCGTTGCAGGTAAGGAATGGCTTCCTGATACTTTTCCTGTTGCAAACAGAACTCGGCCTGCACCAAAGGCAGGTCGCGGTAGGTTTCTTTCATCAGATTGCTCTCGCTCTGGGCTTCCACCTGGCTGATGAAAGAGGAAGCCATCGCAAACTCGTTTTCGCGCATATAGGTGCGCGCAATCCAAAGCATGGCTTCGTAGCGTTCCTTGTTTTGGGCAAACTCCGACAGCACGAAATTGAACACCGAGCGAGCCTTGGAATAATCCTGCTGGTAAAAGAAACCCTTGCCCAACAGCAGATAGGCGTTGTCTATGGTCTTGACGTATTCTTTGCCCTTAATCGAAATGGAATGTTTCTTGATGGTCTTGAGCGCCTTTTCGCGGATACGCGCCGTCTGTTGCGAAATAAGCGAGGTATCTTCCGGATTGCCGTATTTAAAGACGGGAATCACATTGAAATAGTTGTCCACCGATTTGTCTTCGAGCACCAAATCGGCGTCTTCCAATGCCTGCGCCCCGTTCCAATACACGTTGTAATACGAAGTGAGGTTATGGTAGTTGCGCGAAAGGAACGTATTGTTTTTGGTTGAGCAGCCTGCCGCCAAAAGCAGACAGGCCGCCAACCCTAACAACGATATCCGGCTCCTGCCGGTTTTACGCCAGTTTGTTTTCAATTGCGGTATTATAAATGTGCTTGTACTCTTTAATATTACCGAAATCTTCCTCGTCCACGGAAATCCTTCCGCCGGTTACCTCGCCCAGATAAACCATGGGCGTTTTTGTTTCGAGCATGAGGTCTTCGAATTCATCCACCATAGCGGGGTCTATCGAAACCACCACGCGGCTCTGGCTTTCGCCGAACAGAAAAGCGTCCAGACGGATGGAATCATCCACCATCAGCGTAAATCCCAGGTCGTTCACCATGGCGCTTTCCAGAAGCGTGGTCATCAAACCTCCGTCAGAAACATCATGCACCGACTTGGCCAGCCCCGACTCAATCAAATCGAGCACAACCCCTTGCAGGTTGTATTCTTCGTCTAAGTCGAAGTAGGGCGCGGGCGAAAATTTCTCATTTCGGTAGCTGTAAAGATACTGAGAACTATTGATATCTTCACGCACTTTGCCGAGCAAATAAATGGAATGGCCTTCTTTTTGGAATCCTATGCCCGTGTGATGCCGTTTTTCGAGCAAGCCTATCATGCCGATTACAGGCGTGGGATAGACGGCTTCCACCTTGTTGCCCTCGCTGTATTGGTTGTAGAAACTTACGTTTCCTCCCGTTACGGGCGTGCCGAATTTTTCGCAAGCCATGCTCATGCCCTTGATCGCCCCTACAAACTGCCAATACACTTCGGGATTGTAGGGATTTCCGAAATTAAGGCAGTTGGTTACCGCCAAGGGATGGCCGCCCGAACAAACGATGTTGCGCGCCGCCTCCGCCACGGCAATCTGCGTTCCCACCAAGGGATTGGCATACACGTAGCGCGAATTGCAATCTACCGTCATGGCGATGGCCCTTTCGGTGTGCTTGAGGTTCACCACCCCGGCGTCCGAAAGTTTGTTGGTGCCCATGTTCTTAGTACCCACCATGCTGTCGTACTGCTCGTAAACCCAACGTTTGGAGGCGATGTTGGGATGCGAGAACAGAAAGCGCGCAACCTTGGCGGCTTCTTGCAGATCGATGTCTTTCACCGTGTGGATATCGAAACGCTTGCACTTGGCAAAAGCCTTATGTTCCTTGTATTTGCGGTCATACACCGGAGCACCGCCGCCCAATACCAGCGTGGATGCCGGCACATCGGCCACCAGTTTTCCGTTGCGGTAGAACATCAGCCGGTCTTCGTTGATTACCTCGCCTATCTGTTCGCAACTCAGATCCCATTTGTCGAAAATGGCCTTCACTTCTTTTTCGCAACCTTTCTTAACCACAATCAACATGCGTTCCTGCGATTCGGAAAGCAGAATTTCCCAAGCCTCCATGTTGCTTTGGCGCAAAGGCACTTTATCCAAGTCGATGCGCATGCCGCTCTTGCCTTTTTCGCTCATTTCGGAGGTGGAGCAGATAATGCCCGCCGCGCCCATATCCTGCATGCCCACCAAAGCCTTGGTTTTGGAGAGTTCCAACGAGGCTTCCAGCAAAAGTTTTTCCTGAAAGGGGTCGCCTACCTGAATGGAGGGAATATCGTCGGCCGAGTCTTGCGTAATATCCGCCGAAGCGAAAGTGGCGCCGTGGATGCCGTCTTTTCCGGTGGCCGAACCTACGATAAACACAGGGTTTCCTTTTCCTTTGGCAATGGCTGAAACCAAATCTTCCTTGTGCATGATGCCCACCGACATGGCGTTTACCAACGGATTGGCGTTATAGCACTCGTCGAAAGCCACTTCGCCGGCCACGACGGGAACACCAAAGGCATTGCCGTAATCGCCGATGCCTTTCACTACGCCTTTCAATAAATGTTTGGTATGGTCCGCATCGAGATTTCCGAAGCGGAGCGAATTGAGTTGTGCGATAGGACGCGCACCCATTGTAAAAATATCGCGGTTGATGCCGCCCACGCCTGTGGCCGCGCCCTGATAGGGTTCAACGGCGCAAGGGTGGTTATGGGATTCTATCTTGAAGACACAGGCGTAACCGTCGCCCACGTCCACCATGCCCGCGTTTTCTTCGCCGGGGGCAACCAGCATCTGAGGACCTTTCTTGGGCAAGGTCTTGAGCCACTTGATGGAGTTCTTGTACGAAGCGTGTTCACTCCACATCACCGAATAGATGCTCAATTCAGTAAAATTGGGATTGCGTCCGAGAATAGCCTTGATGCGGGCATACTCCTCGGGCAACAATCCCAACTCTTTTGCCGTCTGTTCGGTAACAGTTTCGTCGGTACGTCCCGTACCGGCTTTCCTGTCGGAAACCTTTACTTTCCGGCTACTTTTTTTTTAGCGGCCACCGTCTTGGCTTTCGCAGCAACTTTCTTAAGTCCTGCCTTTACCGCTTTTTCGGCCTTCTTGCCTTCGGCTTTCAAAACCTTTTCGGCTTTCTTGCCGGCCTTCACGGCTTTTTTGCTTTCGGCTTTCAAGACTTTTTCGGCTTTCTTAACCTGTTTTTTCGCACCGGCTTTCAAAGCCTTGGCAACGGGTTTCACTGCCTTTTCAGCTTTTTTAACCTGCTTCTTGGCGGTAGCCTTTACAGCTTTTACGGCGGGTTTTGCAGCCTTAACAGCCTTTTTTGCCGTAGCCTTTACAGCGGGCTTTGCAGCCTTAACGGTTTTCTTTGCCGTAGTTTTTTTAGCCACAGCTTTCTTGGCGGTAGCCTTTACAGCAGGTTTAGCGGCAACTTTTTTGGTTGCGGCTTTCTTAGCGGCCGGCTTGGCGGCGGCTTTCTTTGCAGCGGGCTTTGCAGCCGGCTTGGCAGCTTTTTTTGCGGCGGGCTTTGCAGCCGGTTTTACCGCAGCTTTCTGAGTCTTAGCCATTTTTTTTGTTTTTTTCTTCCATCATGTAATGATGCAAGTGCGAAGTTATTATTTGAATTGCTTTTTCGTTGGCACCACCTTCGGGCACGATAATGTCGGCGTACCTTTTGGTGGGTTCTATAAATTGCATGTGCATCGGCTTTACCCAATTTTCGTAATGGGTAAGAACCTGGTCGTAATTGCGCCCCCTTTCGTGGATGTCGCGGCGGATAATGCGCATGAGGCGTTCATCGCTGTCGGTATCCACAAAAATCTTGATGTCCATCCGCGCGCGCATTTCGGGATCCGAAAGAATCAGGATGCCTTCCACAATAACAACGTCGGTGGGAGCAACCGTTATGGTTTCTTTGGCACGGGCACAGGTAAGGTATGAATAGACGGGCATCTGTATGGTCTGCCCGCTGCGCAACATATCCAAATGTTTTACGAGCAATGAAAATTCGATGGAAGAAGGATGATCGAAATTGATCTTTTGCTTTTCCTCGGCGGTAAGTCCGCCTTGGTCTTTATAGTACGCATCCTGCGGTATAACCGTTACCGACTGCGAGCTGCACCCGGCGGCTATCTTCTTTACTACTGTTGTCTTGCCGGAACCCGAACCTCCGGCAATACCGATAACGAGCATACTATAAATTTGTTTCGCTAAGTTGCAAATGTACAAACTTTTCATAAATTTGTAATGAAACAAAAACAACAGGAAATCCACAATCGGCTGTTAATTTTTAAAACATCGAAAAACCGCATGGAATCTAAGGATATGAGCACATCAAACATTCATTCGGGGCTGAATCAACAACAAGTTGAAGAAAGCAGAACAAAGCACGGAGCCAATATTCTCACGCCTCCTGCCGGAATTCCTCTCTGGAAAAGGTTTCTGGAAAAGTTCGGCGATCCGCTGATTCTTATCCTGCTCATCGCCGGCGCACTCTCGGTGGGCATTTCGTGTTATGAGTTCTTTTCGCTCGGCCAAAGTGCCGGTGTTTTCTTTGAACCGGCGGGCATCTTCATTGCCATATTGCTGGCCACCGGACTGGCTTTTGCCTTTGAACTGAAAGCCGACAGAGAGTTTGCCCTGCTCAATCAGGTAAACGACAACGAGGCGGTAAAGGCCATTCGGAACGGCGGCACGGTGGAGATAGCGCGCAAAGACGTGGTGGTGGGCGATATCGTTTTGCTGGAAACCGGCGAGGAAATTCCCGCCGACGGCGAGTTACTGGATGCCGTTTCCCTCCATGTGGATGAATCTTCCTTAACGGGTGAACCCCTCTGCGCCAAGACCACCCATCCCGAAGAGTTCGACACGGAAGCCACCTTTGCGTCGAACCATGTGTTGCGCGGCACAAAGGTAATGGAGGGACACGGCATCATGCGTGTTTTCGCCGTGGGCGACCACACCGAAAACGGCAAGGTGTTCGAATCCGTGCGCATCGACGACAGCGTAAAGACACCGCTCAACCAGCAGTTGGAAGGGCTCGGCTCGCTGATCTCCAAAATCAGTTATGTATTGGCCGGCATCATCCTTGCCGGGCGCATCATCCTTTATTTTGCCCATGCACCGGTGGTTGATTGGGGCAGCATGGATTTTTGGATGCCCTTTGTCTCTTACCTGCTGCAAACGCTTATGATTGCCGTTACGCTCATGGTGGTGGCCGTGCCGGAGGGTCTGCCGATGGCGGTTACGCTCAGCCTGGCGTATTCGATGCGGCGCATGCTCAAAACGAACAACCTCGTGCGCAAGATGCACGCCTGCGAAACGATGGGCGCCACCACGGTGATCTGCACCGACAAGACCGGTACCTTGACCCGCAACCGCATGCAGGTGTATCAAAGTGAATTTTACGGAAACCCGCCGGCGGAGATACTTTACGAGGGCATTGCGGTAAACTCCACCGCGCGTTTGGACTTGCAGGGAAAAACGCCCAAGGTATTGGGAAATCCCACCGAAGGTGCGCTCCTGCTGTGGCTTCAAAAACAGGGCGCCGATTACGAAGCCTTGCGGCAAAAAGCGGACAGGCTGGAGGAACTTCCTTTCAGCACCGAGCGCAAATACATGGCCACGCTCATAAAATCGGGCAACGGAAAAAAGTTCCTTTATGTAAAGGGAGCCCCCGAAATCGTGTTCGGGCTTTGCCAGCATATTCCGGAGGGCATCGACAAAAAAAGCCTGGACAAACGTTTGCTGGAATACCAGAACCAAGCCATGCGCACACTCGGTTTCGCCTATCGGGAAATGGAGGAAACGCCCAAGGGAACGCCGCTTTTTGAAGACGGAAGAATCCAGGTGCAGGGGCTTGTCTTTCTCGGCATCGTGGCCATTTCCGATCCGGTGCGCGAGGATGTTCCCGCCGCTGTAAAAGAGGTGCTGGATGCCGGCGTTCAGGTAAAAATCGTTACCGGCGACACACCCGGCACCGCCAAGGAAATAGGCCGTCAGATCGGGCTTTGGAACGACCGCACGGACAACGAAAGCAACATCACCACGGGCGTGGAGTTCGAAGCGATTCCCGACCAGGAGCTGCCGCAACGGGTGGGCGGTTTAAAAATCATTGCCCGTGCCCGTCCTCTGGATAAAAAACGTTTGGTGCAGGCCTTGCAGTACAACGGCGAAGTGGTGGCGGTTACCGGCGACGGCACGAACGACGCGCCCGCACTCAAGGCCGCCCATGTGGGGCTTTCGATGGGCGACGGCACGTCGGTGGCCAAAGAGGCTTCCGACATTACGATTGTAGATAACTCGTTCGCCTCTATCGGCAGGGCGGTTATGTGGGGGCGGTCGCTGTACCGGAACATCCAGCGGTTTATCCTTTTTCAGATGACGGTGAACGTGGCGGCATGCCTTATCGTGCTCTTCGGGGCGTTTATGGGCACGCAGTCGCCGCTCACGGTAACGCAGATGCTTTGGGTGAACCTTATCATGGACACTTTCGCCGCCATCGCCCTAGCTTCCTTGCCGCCTTCGGCTTCGGTGATGAAAGAAAAACCGCGTTCGCGGCAGGCCTTTATCATAGACCGCCCCATGTGGATGCGGATTATCGGCACGGGGGGCGTTTTCTTTTTGCTTCTGCTGGCGGTACTCTATTATTTTGAACACGCGGAAATAAGTTCGCTCACACAGATAGGGCGCGTTCCCCTGGGAAAAGGCAACGGGCTCTCAGCCTACGAACTTTCGCTGTTCTTTACCCTATTCGTTTTCCTGCAATTCTGGAATATGTTCAACGCGCGGACTTTCGCCACCTTCCGATCGGTGTTCCGTTCCAAAAACGGAAAAGGCTTCGGCCTGATCGCCCTGCTTATCGTAGCCGGGCAAATCCTTATCGTAAGCGTGGGCGGCGAATTTTTCAGCGTAACGCCCCTCAAGCTCACCGACTGGTTGATCCTTATCGCCGCCACTTCGCTCGTGCTTTGGTGCGGGGAAGGGTTCCGCCTGATAAAAAATGTACGCGTAGCCCGAAGGCGGTGAGGGTGCGTACTCAAGTACGTGACCGAACAAGCCGAGGGCTGCAACGAAGCAGATTGCCCTCCAAAACGTTTTTTTCGTTATCTTTGGGAGTAGAAAATGTTTCTAAAACCCAAAATACTATGAAAACATTTGAACTTCCTCCGCTTCCTTATGCCGAAAACGCATTGGAACCGTTTATTTCCGCACAGACCCTTTCGTTCCACTACGGAAAACATCACAAGGCATATATCGACAACCTGAACAAACTTAAGGAAGGCACGCCTTTTGCCGATGCCGGCCTGGAACAGATTGTGCGTGAAGCCGAAGGCGGCCTTTACAACAACGCCGCCCAGGTGTGGAACCATACTTTCTATTGGAACTGCCTCTCGCCCAAAGGCGGCGGAGAACCCACGGGCAAACTGCTGGAAGCCATCAACGAAAAATGGGGCAGCTTCGAAGCCTTCAAGACCGCTTTTTCGGCGGCGGCCGCCGGTCTGTTCGGTTCAGGATGGGTTTGGCTGGCAGAAGGCAAAAAAGGCCTGGAAATCATTGCCACGCCCAATGCCGGCAATCCCCTGCGCGATAAGATGAACCCGATTATGGTTCTCGACGTATGGGAACACGCCTACTACCTGGATAAACAGAACCGCCGCCCCGACTATATCGCCGATTTTTGGAAAATCGTAGATTGGGAAACCATCGGAGGCCGATACTAAACGCGCATGAACATCTACCTGACAGGCTTTATGGGGTGCGGAAAGAGCAGCATGGGCAAGGAAATAGCCGCTGCCCTGAACCTTGAGGTTTCCGACACCGACGCCCTGGTTCAAGAAAAGGCGGGAATGGATATCCCGGAGATTTTCAACCGGCAGGGCGAGGCCGCGTTCAGACAAATGGAAAGCGAAGTGCTCCGTTCGATTCCCGACCAAAGGCTTGTCATTACCGGAGGGGGGCTTCCGTGTTCCGAGGCCAACTGGAACTACATGAAGCAACACGGCTACATCGTTTACATAGAAGTTCCCGTTCCGGTGCTTTTTGAACGTTTGAGAACGGATAAGAACAAAAGCCAGCGGCCCCTGATCCGCCACCTTGACGACAACGGACTAAAGGATTACATCCTTACGGCCATCGACCGGAGAAAAGCGTTTTACGAGCGGGCGGATTACATTTTCCGAAGTTCGGAACAAGATACAAAAATATTAATAGAAAAACTTAAAACCATAAAACTATGAACGATTTTCAGACCGAAAAAATCAAGAACATCGCCATTCTGGGCGGTTCGGGCGCGGGCAAGACCACGCTTGCCGAAGCCTTTCTCTTTGAAGCGGGCGTTATCAAACGCTGTGGCAGCGTGGAAGCCAAGAACACGGTTTGCGACTATTTTCCGGTGGAAAAAGAATACGGCTATTCCGTTTTCTCCACCATTTTCAGCCTTAACTGGCAAGACCGCAAGCTCAACTTTATCGACTGCCCCGGTTCCGACGACTTTGCCGGTGCCGCCGTTTCGGCACTGAACGTTACCGACACCGCGCTGATGGTGCTCAATGCCCAATACGGCGTGGAAGTGGGAACCATCAACCAGTTCCGTCAGACCGAACAGTTCCACAAGCCCGTTATCTTCGTGGTGAACCAACTCGACCACGAAAAGGCAGACTACGACAACACGCTCGCCCAGCTGCGCGACCAATGGGGCAACCGCGTGGTTCCCGTGCAATATCCCGTTACGGTGGGCAACAGTTTCCATGCCGTTATCGACGTGCTCAAGATGAAGATGTACCAATGGAAGCCCGAAGGCGGCGTTCCCGAAGTGCTGCCGATTCCCGAAGCCGAACAGGAAAAGGCCATGGAACTCCACAAAGCCTTGGTGGAAGCCGCCGCCGAACACGACGATGCGCTGATGAACAAGTTTTTTGAAGAAGGCACGTTGAGCGAAGACGATATGCGCGCCGGTATCCGCGCCGGGCTGGTTACCCGCGGCATGTTCCCCGTATTCTGCGTATGCGCCGGACGGGATATGTGCGTGCGCCGCACCCTCGAATTTCTGGGCAACGTGGTTCCCTGCACCGACAAGATGCCCCGCCCCGTAACCACCGACGGCCGCGAAGTTACACCCGTTTCCGACGGCCCTACCTGCCTGTTCGTGTTCAAGACCAGCATCGAACCCCATATCGGCCAGGTGGCCTATTTCAAGGTGATTTCCGGCACGGTGCGCGTAGGCGACGATTTGGTGAACGCCGACCGCGGTTCCAAGGAACGCATGTCGCAGATCTTTACCATTGCCGGACAGAACCGCGAGGAAGTGAACGAAATGCGCGCCGGCGACATAGGCGCCACCGTCAAGATGAAAGACGTGCGCCGCGGCAACACGCTCAACAGCAAGGATTGCGATTACCGCTTTGACTTTATCCGTTATCCCGAACCCAAGTACCGCCGCGCCATCAGGCCCGAAAACGAAGCGGATGCCGAAAAGATGATGGAAGTGCTTTTCCGCATGCACGAAGAAGACCCCACCTGGATTATCGAACAATCGAAGGAACTCAAGCAGACCATTGTTTCCGGACAAGGGGAATTCCACCTGCGCACGCTCAAATGGCGCATCGAAAACAACGACAAGATTCCCGTTGTCTTTTCCGAACCCAAGATTCCTTACCGCGAAACCATCACCAAGGCCGCACGCGCCGATTACCGCCACAAGAAGCAGTCGGGCGGTGCCGGCCAGTTTGCCGAAGTGCACCTTATCGTGGAACCCTATTACGAAGGGATGCCCGCGCCTACCACTTATCGTTTCAAGGGGCAGGAATTCAAGGTTTCGGCGCGCGACACCCAGGTTATCAACCTCGAATGGGGCGGAAAACTGGTGTTCGTGAACAGCATCGTGGGCGGTGCCATCGACGCCCGCTTTTTGCCCGCCATTCAGAAAGGCATCCTGGCCCGCATGGAACAAGGCCCGCTTACCGGCTCCTATGCCCGAGACGTGCGCGTTATCGTCTATGACGGCAAGATGCACCCTGTTGACAGCAACGAAATCTCTTTCATGATTGCCGGCCGCACCGCATTCAGCGCAGCCTTCAAGGAAGCCGACCCCAAGATTCTTGAACCCGTTTATGAGGTGGAAGTGTCCGTACCCTCCGACTATATGGGCGACGTGATGAGCGACCTGCAAGGCCGCCGCGCCGTTATTTCGGGCATGAACAGCGAAAAAGGCTACGAAAAGATTCTGGCCAAGGCTCCGCTCAAGGAAATGTCGGATTTCTCCACGGCCTTGAGTTCCATTACCGGCGGCCGGGCTTCGTTTACGATGCACTTCAACAGCTACGAACTGGTGCCCTTCGACATCCAGGAAAAACTGCTCAAGGAATACGACAGCAAGGAAGAGGAATAATCCTTCAACGATGGAAAAACCATCCTTGGAAAACCTTTATGCCAAGATTTCACGCTACTGCGCCTACCAAGAGCGCAGTAGCGGCGAAGTACGGCAGAAACTGCGTCTGCTGGGCGCCGACAGCCAAACCGCGCAAAGGCTGTTGCAACGTCTGGCGGACGATAATTTTATCAACGAGGAACGTTTTGCCCGTGCCTATGTGCGCGGCAAATTCCGCATCAACGGCTGGGGCCGGCTCAAGATAAAGAACGGGCTGCGCGCCAAAGGCGTTGATGAAAACCTTATATGCACCGCCCTGTCCGAAGAAATCAATGAGAAGGAATATGCCGCCCTCCTGCAACGCACAGTAACCGAAAAAGGCCCGAAAACCGCCCTCTCGCGCGGCTTCGAGCCTTCTTTGATCCGGTTTTCGGATGTTTAAGATTTAGTTGAGGGCTTACGATTTTCTACGGGTTACGGCATTCCATTCTGCTTGAAGGTTGGACCGAAGCGAAGAAGCGATTTCTTCCATGGAGAGCGTGCGTTTTTCCCGTATCAAAACCAAGGATTTCTGAACAAGCTCTTTATATGCCTTTGTGTAGCGG
>CAMWTX010000030.1 GCA_947177315.1 uncultured Bacteroidales bacterium
CTTCGAAACAGACTAAGCAACGCCGTAAGCTCCTCCCGAACGTCCCTTGATGCGGCCCGACTTGGTCAAGCCGTCGTAGTGGCGCATCAGCAGGTGGCTTTCGATTTGTTGCAAGGTGTCCAAAATAACGCCCACCATAATCAACAGCGAAGTTCCGCCGTAGAACTGGGCGAACTGGGTGCTCACGCCGAAAAGCCTTACGATGGCGGGCAGGATGGCTACGAAAGCCAGGAAAATGGAGCCGGGCAGCGTAATGCGTGAAATCACTTCGTCGATGAATTCCATGGTCTTCTTGCCGGGTTTGATGCCGGGAATGAACCCGTTGTTGCGTTTCAAATCATCGGCAATCTGCTGGGAGTTCATCGTAATCGCCGTGTAAAAATACGTAAAGGCGATAATCAGCAGCGCGAACACAAAGTTATACCAAAAACTGTTAAAGTCCATGAAAGCTCTCCAAAAACCGGAGTTGACGGCTTCGGGGGAGGCGAATCCCGCAACGGTTACGGGAATGAACATCAACGCTTGGGCAAAGATGATGGGCATAACGCCGGCAGCGTTCACCTTCATGGGAAGATACTGGCGCACACCGCCGTATTGCTTGTTGCCCACGATGCGTTTGGCATATTGAACGGGAATTCTGCGGGTACCCTGTACCAAGAGGATGCAGAGGAAGATAACCACAATCAGAACCACCAGTTCCACCATGAACACTACCAAGCCGCCGCCTTGCTGTTCCAAACGGGAAACGAATTCCCCAAAGAGGGCAAAAGGCAAACGGGCGATGATACCGATCATGATGATGAGCGAAATACCGTTACCGATACCTTTGTCGGTGATTTTTTCGCCCAGCCACATCACAAACAGCGTGCCCGCCGTAAGGATGATGCAGGAAGACACCCAGAAGAACACGCCCGGATTGGAACCGTTGAACGGAATGAAGGCTGTGGCCGGCAACTGCCCCACCAGGTTGGTGAGGTAAGCGGGAGCCTGCATGGCGGTAACGGCAATCGTGAGCCAACGGGTAATTTGGTTCATTTTCCGGCGGCCGCTTTCCCCTTCTTTCTGCAGTTTCTGGAAATAGGGGATAGCCATACCGAACAATTGCACGATAATCGACGCGGAAATGTAGGGCATAATCCCCAGTGCAAATACAGAGGCATTGGAGAACGCACCCCCCGAGAACATGTTCAACAAGCCGAGCAGACCATCGCTGGTCTGTTGCTGGAGAGCCCCCAGTTGGGAAGGATCTACCCCCGGCAATACAATAAAAGAACCTACACGGTAAATCACGATGATTCCCAGTGTAAAGAGGATTCTCTTGCGGAGTTCCTCTATCTTGTAGATGTTCTTTATGGTTTCAATGAATCTTTTCATCAATTATCGTAATAAGGTGGAAACTTTTAAGCTTGGGGCTTCTGTTCGGCAACCAACTTGGCGGCGCCGCCTTTGGCTTCGATCGCTTCTTTGGCCTTGGCCGAGAAAGCGTCGGCAACAACCGTAATGGCAGCGTTCAACTCGCCACGGCCCAGAATCTTGATTCTGTCGCGTTTGGAAGCCAAACCGCAGTCAACCAATACCTGCAGGTTAACTTCCTTGATACCCTTTTCGGTAGCGATTTTTTCCAACGTATCCAAGTTGATGGCGTTGTATTCGATGCGGTTGATGTTTTTGAAACCGCTTTTGGGAACTCGCCTGTACAAGGGCATCTGACCACCTTCAAAACCTATTTTGCGGCTGTAACCCGAACGGGATTGCGCACCCTTGTGACCTCTGCCGGCAGTCTGGCCGTTGCCGGATCCGTAACCGCGGCCTTTACGCTTGTTGGTTCTTACCGAACCTTTGGCAGGGGCTAAAACTGATAAGTCCATATCTTAAATTCTTTTTCTCGCGTTTGTAACTAAGTTCCGAGCCTCGGATTAAAGTTCTTCAACCGTAATCAAATGGCTCACTTTGGCAATCATCCCTTCTACCTGAGGGGTGAGCGTGGCTTCGGCGATTTTGCCGATACGGCCCAGCTTCAGGGCTTCGAGGGTTCTTTTCTGCCGGAGGGGACGATCGATCCCGCTCTTAACTTGTGTCAATTTAACCTTCTTCATGGCGTTTCTCCTTTCCTCTTTGGGGCTTAGCCGTTAAAAACTTTGTCCAGTTCAATGCCTCTCAATTGGGCTACCGTATAAGGATCGCGCAACTGGGAAAGTGCGTTGATGGTGGCTTTTACCACCGAGTGGGCGTTGGAGGAGCCCTTCGATTTAGCCAACACGTCGTGTACACCTACGCTTTCCAATACGGCACGCATGGCACCACCGGCGATAACTCCGGTACCGGGAGCAGCCGGCTTGAGGAATACGGTGGCACCGCTGTATTTGCCGTATTGTTCGTGAGGAATGGTTCCCTTGAGAACAGGCACCTTGATAAGGTTCTTCTTGGCATCGTCCAAGCCTTTTTGAACGGCGGCCTGCACTTCCTTGGCTTTACCAAGGCCGTAGCCTACCACTCCGTTGCCGTTTCCGACCACCACGATGGCCGAGAAACTGAACGTACGGCCACCCTTGGTTACCTTGGTAACGCGGTTGATGGCCACCAACTTGTCTTGGAACTCGATATCGCTCGATTTCACTCTCTTTACGTTTGCGTCTGTCATAACCTTATATCCTTAGAATTTGAGACCTGCTTCCCTGGCACCGTCAGCCAAAGCTTTAACACGTCCGTGATACAAATATCCGTTGCGGTCGAAAACCACTTGGGAAATACCTGCGTTCTTGGCGCGTTCCGCCAAAATCTTACCAACTTCCACAGACTGCTCGGTTTTGGTTCCCTTTACGGTAAAGGATTTTTCCTTGGAGGAAGCCTGTACGAGCGTTTTGCCATCGAGGTCGTTAATGATTTGAGCGTAGATGTCGCGGTTGCTCCTGAACACGCTCAAACGGGGCATCTCGCCGGTGCCCGAAACCTTCTTGCGAATGCGCATCTTGATGCGCGTTCTTCTATATGATTTTGTAATAGCCATCGTGCAAATATATTTAATAGTCCGCTATTTCTTGGCGCTGGCGGCCGATTTACCGGCTTTTCTGCGCAGGATTTCATCTTGGAACTTGATACCCTTGCCTTTATAAGGTTCAGGCTTGCGGTAGGAGCGGATTTTGGCGCAAACCATACCGAGCAGTTCCTTATCGTGTGATTCCAACGTAAGGGTAGGGTTCTTACCTTTTTCGGCGGTAGCCGTGGCTTTGACTTCCTTGGGCAATTCAAGGAACAAGTTGTGCGAAAAGCCCAAAGCCAAGTCGATTATCTGTCCGTTTACCGTGGCCCTGTAACCGACCCCCACGATTTCCATCGTGGTCTTGAATCCTTCCGAAACACCAACCACCATGTTGTTGATGAGCGCGCGGTACAGACCGTGCAACGCGCGGTGACGTTTCTGGTCGGTGGGACGCTCAACCAATACGTGGTTGTTTTCCGTATCTACTCGCACCGTGATGTCGGGATCTACCATACGGTTCAATTCGCCCTTGGGGCCTTTTACCGTTACCATGTTGTTGCTGGCAACCGTTACCGTTACTCCCTTAGGAAGGTTTATAGGTGCTTTACCAATTCTTGACATTGTGTTTTGTTGTTTAGCTGATGAAACAAATAACTTCGCCGCCAACGTTTTCTTTACGGGCTTCCTTGTCGGTCATCAGGCCTTTGGAAGTTGACATGATGGCGATGCCCAAGCCGTTCATCACGCGGGGAAGATTGTCGGTATCGGCATATTTGCGCAAACCGGGCGTGCTGACACGGTCAATCCGGTGGATAGCCGGAGTTTTGGTGGCAGGATGATATTTCAAAGCGATTTTCAGCGTGGGTTTCACACCTTCTTCCACCTTGTAGTTCACGATGTAACCTTTTTCAAACAAAATGCGCGCGATGCCCGCTTTCATTTTCGAGGAAGGCACTTCAACCATCCTCTTTCTGGCCATATTGGCGTTTCTGATAACGGTCAAAAAGTCCGCAATAGAATCTGATATCATGGTTTTCTCTCTTTCTTTTTTAGGTTAAGGGACTACCAACTGGCTTTCTTTACGCCCGGAATCAAACCTTGCAGCGCCATTTCCCGGAAGTTGATACGCGAAATGCCAAACACCCGCATATAACCTTTGGGACGACCGGTCAGTTTGCAACGGTTGTGCAAACGAACGGGCGAAGCGTTCTTGGGTATTCTTTGCAGGGCATCGTAATCGCCCGCTTTCTTGAGCTCAGCACGCTTTTGGGCATATTTAGCAACCATGCGTTCTCTCTTAAGCTCTCTGGCTTTCATTGATTCTTTTGCCATAGTGCGCTACTTGTTTTGTTTTTGAAAAGGCATGCCAAACTCTCTTAACAAAGCGTATGCTTCCTTATCGTTGGTTGCGGTAGTTACAAAGGTAATGTCCATACCGCTGATTTTGTTGATTTTGTCGATATTGATTTCGGGGAAGATAATCTGTTCGGTGATACCGAAAGAAAAGTTTCCCTTTCCGTCAAATCCCTTGTCGCTGATACCTCTGAAGTCGCGGATACGGGGAATGGCCACCGAAATAAGGCGATCGAGGAATTCGTACATGCGTTCACCGCGCAAGGTAACCCTCACGCCGATGGGCATGCCTTTACGAACCTTGAAGTTCGAAATATCTTTCTTCGATTTGGTGGCAACCGCACGTTGACCGGTAATGGCGGTCATCTCTTCCACGCCGGAATCGATCAGCTTCTTGTCGGCAACGGCATTCCCGATACCTTGGTTCAAGCAAATCTTAACCAAGCGGGGCACTTGCATCACGCTCTTGTAACCGAATTCGTTCTTGAGATTCGGCACAATAGTGGCAGCGTATTTTTCTCTAAGTCTCGGCGAATAGCTCATTACTTAATTACCTCCCCTGATTTTTTAGAATAGCGAACTGATTTATTGGTCTTTTCATCCAATTTACGGCCGATACGCGTGGCGTTACCCTTGCCGTCAACCACCATCAGGTTCGAAATGTGAATTCCTGCTTCCATCTTGATGATGCCGCCCTGAGGATTCTTGGAATTGGGCTTGGTGTGCTTGGATACCATGTTGATACCTTCCACCTTGGCGCGGAGCTTTTCGCGGTCAACCATAAGCACCTTGCCCTGCATGCCCTTGTCGTCACCGGCCAGCACCTTAACGGTGTCTCCTTTTTTGATGTGTAATTTCATGGTCGTATTTCCTATTAAAGCACTTCGGGTGCCAGTGAAACAATCTTCATGAATTGCTTTTCACGCAACTCGCGGGCTACCGGTCCGAAAATACGGGTACCACGCATTTCGTCGGCCGCATTAAGCAATACAACAGCGTTGTCGTCGAAGCGGATGTACGAGCCGTCGGGTCTGCGTACTTCCTTTTTCGTCCTTACGACAACAGCTTTCGATACGGTTCCTTTCTTAACATTGCCGGACGGGAGAGCGTCTTTAATGGCGACAACGATTTTGTCGCCCACACTCGCGTATCTTCTCTTGGTACCACCCAAGACGCGGATGCAGAGTACCGACTTCGCCCCACTGTTATCGGCAACACTAAGCCTAGTTTCTTGCTGTATCATAACTATTTAGCTCTTTCAATGATTTCAACTAATCTCCAACATTTATCCTTGCTCAAAGGACGGGTTTCCATAATGCGCACGGTATCGCCGATATTGCACGTGTTTTCCTCGTCATGGGCTTTGAACTTGGTCGATTTCTTGACGAACTTGCCATAAATGGGGTGTTTCGTCTTGCGCTCAACCAGAACGGTTATGGTTTTCTGCATTTTATTGCTGACCACTACACCGATTCTTTCTTTTCTAAGATTCCTTTCCATGTTTTCCTCTTTTGGGGCTATTGAGCCAATTCCCTGCGGCGCAATTCCGTCAGGATACGGGCGATATTTTTCTTGTGAGTCTTGATAAGGTTCGGGTTTTCAACAGGAGAAATCGCATGATTCAATTTCATCTTGTGCAACTCGGCCCTTTCCGTGTCCAGGCGGTCTTGCAATTCCGCGGTCGACAATTCCTTTACTACGAATTCTGATTTCATGGCTTATCCCTTATTATTCGGCTACGTAATCTCTCCTTACTACAAACTTGACGGCAACGGGAAGTTTCTGCGATGCCAACCTGAGTGCTTCCTTGGCTACATCCATGGGCACACCGTCGGCTTCGAACAGAATACGTCCCGGATTGATACGGGCCACAAAATATTCGGGCGCACCTTTACCTTTACCCATACGTACTTCGTTAGGCTTCTTGGTAATGGGCTTGTCGGGGAAAACACGTATCCAAATCTGACCTTCACGTTTCATATAACGGGTCACGGCCTGACGTGCGGCTTCCAATTGGCGGGCCGTAATGAAAGCGGTTTCCAAGGACTTGATTCCAAAAGAACCGAAAGCAATCTCGGCACCTCTCTTGGTGTTGCCTTTCAGTCTGCCCTTTTGTTGCTTTCTGAATTTGGTTTTCTTGGGTTGTAACATCTCTGTATAAGGTTAAAATGTTAGCAAAATTTAGTTGGCTTTCTTTCTTCTTCCACCCATGCCGGAACGGGGAGCCATCGACCTTCCGGAGTTTTCTTTGGCTGCGGGAGCGGCGGTAAAGGCAACCGACAGGTCGCATTTGCCGTAGATCACGCCTCTGCAGATCCAAACCTTGATACCCAGGCGGCCGTAGGTGGTGTGCGCTTCAGCCAAGGCGTAATCGATGTCGGCACGCAAGGTGTGCAACGGAGTACGGCCTTCTTTGAAGTGTTCGGTACGTGCCATTTCGGCTCCGCCCAAACGACCGGAAATCTGAACCTTGATACCTTCGGCACCCATGCGCATGGCAGACGAAATGGCGGTTTTGATAGCCTTGCGGTACGAAACACGGCCTTCGAGCTGACGGGCGATGGAGGAAGCCACGATAACGGCATCCAGTTCGGGACGTTTGATTTCGGAAATGCTGATCTGGATTTCCTTGCCGGTAAGTTTCTTCAACTCTTCCTTGAGTTTGTCAACTTCCTGGCCGGCTTTACCGATAATCAGGCCCGGACGGGCGGTGAAGATGGTAATCGTAACCATTTTCAGTGTCCGTTCGATCAAAATCTTGGAAACACTGGCTTTGGCCAGACGAACATTCAAGTATTTGCGGATTTTGTCGTCTTCCACCAATTTGGTTTCGAAACGGCGGCCGCCATACCAACTGGAATCCCAGCCTCTGATTATTCCTAATCTATTGCCTATCGGGTTTGTTTTCTGTCCCATGGTTACTTGTTTTCAGCTTCTTTTTCAACATTCGTTTTCTTCGGTTCGGCCTGTGCGGTCAAATCGCGGCTACCCAAAATAAGGGTTACGTGGTTGGAACGTTTGCGGATCCGGTAACCCCGTCCTTGGGGCGCGGGACGCAAGCGTTTGAGTTGTGCTCCACCGTCCACAAAAATTTCCTTTACGTACAGGTGGGCGTCTTCCATGCGCACGCCTTCGTTCTTGCTCTGCCAGTTGGCCATGGCCGAACGGAGTAACTTGTGCAACTTGGGAGCAGCTTCCCGGTGACCGTATTGGAGAACTGCCAAAGCTTTCTCAACATCCAGCCCGCGGATCAAATCGGCGGTGTAGCGCGTTTTGCGAGGCGAGGTGGGGTTGTTGTTCAACTTGGCCACGTAGAGCGTCTTCTTCTGCTCTTTTATCTTTTCGGCACGAATACGTTTTCTCGATCCCATTGCTCTGTGTTATTTACTGACGGTGAATTACTTTTTACCTTTATCCTTGTTGCCGGCGTGCCCACGGAAGGTACGGGTGGGGGCGAATTCCCCGAGTTTGTGACCTACCATGTTTTCGGTAACGTAAACGGGAACGAATTTGTTTCCGTTGTGTACGGCTATGGTTTGACCCACGAAGTCGGGAGAAATCATGGATGCGCGCGACCAGGTTTTAATCGTAACCTTTTTCTTGCTTTCAACGGCGGCGAGCACCTTCTTTTCCAACTTATAGTGGATATATGGACCCTTTTTGATTGAACGGCTCATGATTCTGCGTTTTTAAAAATTACTTCTTCCTTCTTTCAATGATAAACTGATTGGAAGGATTCTTCATGCGGCGAGTCTTGTATCCTTTTGCGGGCAAGCCCTTTCTTGAACGGGGATGTCCACCGGAAGCACGACCTTCACCACCACCCATCGGGTGATCGACAGGGTTCATAACGACACCACGGTTGCGGGGTCTGCGACCCAGCCAACGGCTGCGTCCCGCCTTGCCCGAAGATTCTAGATTGTGGTCAACATTGGAGGTAACCCCGATGGTGGCCTTGCAAGCCTGGAGGATTTTACGGGTTTCGCCGGAAGGCAGTTTGATGATGGCGTACTTGTCGTCGCGGGAAAGCAATTGTGCGTAAGAACCGGCGCTGCGTACGATCTTGGCTCCCTGGCCGGGACGCAATTCGATGTTGTGAATCAACGTACCGAAAGGAATTTCGCTCAAGTAAAGCGTATTGCCGATATTGGGCGCCACTTCCTTGCCCGAAATAACCTTCTGGCCTACCTGCAGGCCCTGGGGAGCGATGATATACCTTTTTTCTCCGTCGGCGTAAGCCAAAAGGGCGATACGTGCCGTACGGTTCGGGTCGTATTCAATGGTTTTTACAATAGCGGGTATCTGGTCTTTTTCACGCTTGAAATCGATGATACGGTATTGTCTCTTATGTCCGCCGCCGATATAACGCATCGTACGGTGGCCTTCGTTGTTGCGACCGCCCGTTTTACGGAAGGAAACAACCAGCGATTTTTCAGGCTTGGTAGCCGTGATTTCTTCGAAGGTGCTGATGCTCTTAAAGCGCTGACCCGCGGAAGTGGGTTTGAATTTCTTTAAAGCCATTTCTCTTAGATGTTACTGTAAAAATCGATCGTATCGCCTTGTGCCAAGGTTACTATTGCTTTCTTGATGTCGCTGGTGCGGCCTTCGATAAATCCGGCGCGCGTGTAACGCGATTTGGACTTACCTTTCTGGTTGATCGTGTTCACGGCAACCACCTTTACGCCGTACGCATCTTCCACCGCTTTTTTAATCTCAATCTTGTTCGCTGCTCTGTCAACGATGAAACCGACGCGGTTGAATTTTTCCGCCACCTTGGTCATTTTTTCGGTGACGATAGGTTTAATTATCACGTTCATTGTTCTTTAATTAAGCAGTTCCCTATTCTTGCGTTGCGTAAATTTCGTCCAGTTTCTTGGCCGAAGCTTCCACAAACAGCAGATTTTTGGCATTGAGTATGTCATAAGTGTTTAAATCCGAAACATTTATGACTTTAATCTGCGGCAGATTTCGGGAGGACAAAAATACGAATTTATTTGATTCCGCAAGCACGATAAGCGATTTTTTTTCAGACAGGTTGAGATTTTTCAAAATCTCAATCATCCGCTTGGTCTTGGGAGCGTCGAAAGAAAGGTCTTCCACTACCGTGACGTTGCTTTCCTTGAACTTGTAAGCCAGCGCCGAAAGACGGGCCAGACGTTTGAGTTTTTTGTTCAACTTGAAACCGTAATCGCGCGGACGGGGACCGAACACGCGGGCACCGCCGTGCAACAGGGGCGAGTTGATGTCCCCGCGACGGGCGCCGCCACCGCCTTTCTGCTTGCCCAATTTCTTGGTACTGCCCGACATTTCGGAGCGTTCCTTGCTCTTGTGCGTGCCTTGGCGTTGGTTGGCCAAATATTGTTTCACATCCAAGTAAATGGCGTGATCGTTGGGTTCTGCGTTTACGATGCTATCGGATATCTGCACCTTTCTCCCGGTTTCCTTTCCGGCAGTGTTTAAAACTGTTAACTCCATCTTTCTAATTTTAAAAATGAACCTTTAGGACCAGGTACGGAACCTTTGACCAAAATCAAATTCTTTTCGGGGATAATCTTAACCACTTCGAGGTTAATGCTTTTCCTATGAACATGACCGGTTTGACCAGCCATACGCAAGCCTTTGAACAAACGGGAGGGATAGGAAGACGCGCCCACCGAACCGGGAGCCCTGAGGCGGTTATGTTGACCGTGAGTGCTTTGTCCAACACCACCGAATCCGTGTCTGCCTACCACGCCTTGAAAACCGTGTCCTTTGGTAACGCCTGCCACATCGATGAATTCGCCTTCGGTAAAGACGTCAACGCCGATGCTTTCGCCGAACTGCTTGCGGTGGCCTTCTTCAAAGCGGGTGAACTCCATGCTGATCTGCTTGGGGGTCGTGTTCGCCTTGGCATAGTGGCCTTTCAAAGCTTTGGGCGTATGTTTTTCCTTGCGTTCGCCAAACGACAACTGAATGGCATCGTAGCCATCCTTTTCTTTTGTTTTTACTTGCGTTACCACACAAGGACCAGCTTCTATGACTGTGCACGGCACGTTCTTGCCGGAGGCATCCCAGATGCTAGTCATTCCGATTTTTTTTCCAATTAATCCGGACATTACTTTGCTTGTTAATGGTTTTGTTTACTCTTGTTAGCTTGCCGGATGCGAAATCCGGACTTTTCGTTTTCAAGTTGTGTCTTTTCCTCAGACTTTGATTTCGACTTCAACGCCGCTGGGCAGTTCCAGTTTCATCAAGGCATCGATGGTCTTGGAGCTGCTGCTGTGAATGTCCAACAGTCTTTTGTAGGAAGACAACTCAAATTGTTCGCGCGACTTCTTGTTGACGAAGGTCGAGCGGTTCACGGTGAAGATTTTCTTGTTGGTGGGCAAGGGGATAGGTCCGCTTACCATGGCACCGGTCATCTTCACGGTCTTGACGATCTTCTCGGCGGATTTGTCCACCAAGTTGTAGTCGTAAGACTTTAACTTGATTCTGATTTTTTGCTGACTCACGGTATTAAACGTTTAAATTATTTTGTAGCTTGTTTAATAACTTCGGCGGTGATGTTGGCGGGAGCTTCGGCGTGGTGCGAGTATTCCATCGTGGAGCTGGCACGGCCGGAGGTCAACGTACGCAAAGCCGTTACATAACCGAACATTTCTGCCAAAGGCACCTTGGCGCGGATGGCCTGGCCGCCGGATTTGGCTTCGATGCCTTCCATGATACCGCGACGGCGGTTCAAGTCGCTCGAAACATCCCCTACGTTCTGGTCGGGCGTTTCGATTTCGACCGACATGATGGGTTCGAGCAAAATCGATTTGGCCTTGCGGCAGGCTTCGCGGAAGCCCATCTTGGCGCAGACTTCGAACGAAAGGGCATCGGAGTCCACCGGGTGGAACGAACCGTCCAGAAGGCGAACCTTGAGGCTTTCGAGCGGGTAACCGGCCAAAACACCGTTTTCCAAAGAGGCCTTGAAGCCCTTTTCAACCGAGGGGATAAATTCCTTGGGAATGTTACCACCCTTGACTTCGTTGATGAACTGGAGGCCTTTCACGCCTTCGTCGGCGGGAGAGATTTCAAACAGGATATCGGCGAACTTACCACGGCCACCGGTCTGTTTCTTATAGACTTCGCGGTGTTCCACCGTAGAGCAGATGGCTTCTTTGTAGGCTACTTGCGGACGGCCTTGGTTACATTCCACCTTGAATTCGCGTTTGAGGCGGTCCAAAAGGATATCCAAGTGCAACTCACCCATACCGCTGATAATCGTCTGACCCGAATTTTCATCGCTCTTGACGCGGAAAGTGGGGTCTTCTTCGGCCAGCTTCATCAAGCCGTTCGACAATTTGTCAACGTCTTGCTGGGAAACGGGTTCGATGGCGATACTGATAACCGGTTCGGGGAAGGTCATCGATTCGAGGATGATCGGGTGGTTTTCATCGCAAAGCGTGTTACCCGTCTTGATTTCCTTGAATCCGACGGCCGCGCCGATATCACCGGCTTCGATACGGTCGAGGGGTTGCTGTTTGTTGGCGTGCATCTGAAGGATGCGCGAGATACGTTCTTTTTTGCCCGTGGAGGCGTTCAACACGTAGGAACCGGCATCCAACGCACCGGAATAAACGCGGAAGAACGCGATACGGCCCACGAAGGGGTCGGTGGCAAGCTTGAAGGC
>CAMWTX010000031.1 GCA_947177315.1 uncultured Bacteroidales bacterium
GCGGTAGAAGCCAATCTGCCTGAAGACAGCGTTTATTCAATTAAGAATAGCCCCTTTGATGTTTCTTATTCCGGTTTTGAAAACCATGCCATGTCGGTATTCAAAGGCTCTGTGGCTTTGGCGGCTTTTCAAGGAGGAGAAATGTTGGAAATTATATCGGGTGAAGAAAACGTGGAAATAGCAAAGCGGGGAACAGTGATTGAAATATGGACCCTGAAAGCCGATTTAAAAGGTTTGGAAGACGGCGACTATGAAATATGGACCGTATGCAAGCCGGATATGGAAAACGCAAAATGGCAGAAGGTTTATGCCAACCTCCCTAACCGCTATACAACCGACAGTTATATTCCCGTGCGTATCAAGGGCGATACCTATGAATTATTGAAGACCACCGCAGTAGTGAACATAACGTTACATTGTGCCGATGAACGCTATATTCCTATGTACATTCATTCTTCTTTAGGAGAATTATTGAGTTCAGAACAACTCTTCCCGGAATCTCCGAAAAATTTCCCATTCCGTTATGGTTCTTACCAGTTGCGTTTTTGGACCATCGGTTTCGACACAACTTATGTTAACTTGAATATCTCCGGAGATACCGCTATCGAGGTGGATATGCAGGAAATTTATCCGGAACCTTATATTTTCGGAGTACGTGTAAGAGGTAATACCGCCACCATGTTGTGGATGACAGAACCTCCGCAAGGAGAAAAGGCATTCCCCGAAAGTTTCATCGTATATCTGGACAGTGTTGAAGTGGCAAAACTTCCGGTTTCCGTAACGGAATATGACTATCTGAACCTTAAGCCCGGATACCATTGGGCTGGGCTTCGATCCGTTTATACAACAGGACAATCCCCGATGGTGACCAGCCGGTTTCAGGTACGGGAAACAGCCAACGAAACGCCCTGGAACGGGGTATGCCGTATCAGTCCCAATCCTTCCGCCGACGGCTATTTTACGCTGGAAGTGGATAGGGATTGCCGCCTGCAGGTGTCTTCCGTATCGGGTAAGGTATTGTTTGAACGCGAATTGAGTGCCGGTTCACATCCGGTAGATATGAGTGCTTATCAGGCAGGCGTTTATCTGTTCCGCCTGAGTGGAAAGAACGGAGAAAGCACGGTGCTGAAAGCCGTTATCCGATAGGGTAGAAATCCTATCAGCCGCCGTAAGAGGCGCCGATTAATAGGAGCATATCGTTTTCTTTCAAAACGGTATGCTCCCATTTTTCTTTAGGGACCACCCGGTTGTTCAAGGCAAGGGCGATGCCGCTCTTTTCGTGGAGGTCTTTGGAACGCATCCATTCCAACAGGGTGATGCCTTGCTTAACTTCTATCTTGTTATTGTTGAGAGAGATTTCCATGCTATTGCTTTTTTAGCGCCTTGGGACTGAAAAAATGGTTCACCGGGCCGTTGCCTTGCCCGATTTGCATGTTCTTGCCCGTCTTGATGGCGCGGTAGATATATTCTTTGGCGGAAACCACCGCCTGGGTCAAATCGAAACCCGAAGCCAGAAAAAAGGCGATGGCCGCCGAAAGTGTGCAGCCGGTTCCATGCAGGTTCCGGCTGTCGCTTTTGGGCGAGGAAACGACTAAGGGGGCAAAATCCGCCTCGGCGCAGAGCAGGTAATCGGAAGAACGGCGGCTCGAACCCGCGTGGCCGCCTTTGAGCAACACGGCCTTGGGCCCCATGTCCAAAATCATCTTGGCGGCGCGTTCGTATTCCTGTTTCTTGACGGGGAACAAACCGGTAAGGGCGCGTACTTCTTCCAGATTCGGGGTAACGATTTCCGCCAGGGGGAACAATTCCCTGACGATATGCTGCATCGAAGCATCGGTCACCAAAGCATCGCCCGAAGTGGCCACCATCACCGGGTCGATGACGATATGGGGCTGGCGGCGCAGGATTTTTGCCAAGGGAGCGGCGGTTTCGGAATCGGGGAGCATGCTTATCTTGACGGCCTGGGGCTTGATGTCCTCCAACACCGCCTCTACCTGGGAGCACACCGTGCCGGCAGGCACGGGCAGTACGTGCCGTACGCCGAGGGTATTCTGCGTGGTTACGGCGCTTACTGCCGTGGCGGCGTAGCCGCCGAGTGCGGAAACGGTCTTGATGTCGGCCTGCAGTCCGGCTCCGCCGCCGCTGTCTGAACCCGCTATGCTGAGCACGCACGCCGGTTTCCAAGTGGCGTTGGATGCTTTGATGGTTGTCTTCATAGGGTGTAATCCATGTTTACAAAGACCGAAGATAAGCAATTTTGCGATTTTTGTTACCTTTGCATTTATATGCCTGAATAGGGCATGGACATAATTATGTATAATCGTAAAACAAACCGATATGAGTTTTAGAATCGTAGTCTTGGCCAAGCAGGTGCCCGACACCCGCAACGTAGGCAAAGACGCCATGAAAGAAGACGGTACCATCAACCGGGCCGCGCTTCCGGCTATCTACAATCCGGAAGACCTGAACGCCCTGGAAATGGCTATCCAGATGAAAGAAAAGATTGAAGGAGCCGAAATCATCGTTCTTACGATGGGTCCCGGCCGGGCCGCCGAAGTGGTGCGCGAATCCATGTACCGTGGCGCGGACGGCGGTTTTGTGGTGAGCGATATGAAGTTTGCCGGCGCCGATACCCTGGCTACCTCTTATACCTTGTCGATGGCCCTGCGCAAGCTCGCTCCGTTCGACGTAGTGCTGTGCGGCCGTCAGGCGATTGACGGGGATACCGCGCAGGTAGGTCCTCAGACCGCCGAAAAACTGGCTTTGCCGCAGGTTACCTATGCCGAAAGCCTGGTGAGCGTCGATGCCAAGTCGGTAACCATCCGCCGCCGTCTGGAAAGGGGCGTGGAAACCATGAAAGCCCCGCTGCCTTGCCTTATCACGGTGGGCAGTTCCGCCAAGGAATGCCGTCCCCGCCATGCGGTGCGCGTGATGACCTATAAATATGCCGCCACACCGAGCGAAATGGCTGCCTCCACCGACGAAAGGCGCAAAGCGAAAGTGGCCGCCGACAAGCGTCTGCAGATCGGGGAATGGACCGCGAACGACCTCGCCGCCGAACCCGAACGTCTCGGTCTGGCCGGTTCGCCCACCAAGGTGAAGAAAATCGACAATGTGGTATTGGTTCACAAGGAAGCCAAATCCATGGATACCTCCGACAAATCGATAAACGAACTGATGCAGGAACTGCTTGCCTCGCACATCATAGGCTAAGGTTCCGGTCAATTAAAATTCAGAAAGACATGAACAACGTATTTGTATATTGTGAAGTAACCGAAGAGCGCGGCATTGCCGACGTGAGCTTGGAATTGCTCTCCAAAGGCCGCCGCTTGGCCGATACGCTTGGCAGACAGCTGGAAGCCATCGTTATCGGACATAACGTGCCCGATTTGGAAAAAACGCTCTATCCTTATGGCGTGGACATGATTCATTATGCCGATGATGCCCGCCTGTTTCCCTTTACTACCTTGCCGCACACCTCCATCGTGGTGAACCTGGCCAAGGAACTCCAACCCGAAATCCTCTTGTTCGGGGCTACCACCATCGGGCGCGACATGGCTCCCCGCGTGGCCTCCAACCTGTTGTGCGGGCTTACCGCCGACTGCACGAGCCTTGAAATAGGCGACCACGAAGAAGCCAAGACAGGCACGGTTTACAAAAACCTGCTGTACCAGATCCGTCCGGCTTTCGGGGGCAACATCATCGCCACCATCGTCAACCCCAAGACCCGTCCTCAGATGGCCACGGTTCGCGAAGGGGTCATGAAGAAAGAAATCTACAAGGCCGACTACAAGGGTTCGCTGCGTAAACTGGACGTGAACAAATACGTGGATCCTGCCGATTTCGCATGTCAGATCATCGACCGCGCCATCGAAGCCCAAAAGGTCAACATCAAAGGCGCGCAGATTATCGTGGCGGGCGGTTACGGCGTGGGCAGCCGCGAAAACTTCAAGCTTCTCTACGAATTGGCCGAACTGCTGGGCGGTGAAGTAGGGGCCACCCGTGCCGCGGTGGACGGCGGTTTTATCGAACACGAACGTCAGATCGGGCAGACGGGTGTAACGGTACGTCCCAAGCTGTATATCGCCTGCGGTATCTCAGGTTCGGTGCAGCACCGCGCCGGTATGGATCAGTCGGGCAAGATCATCAGCATCAACACCGACCCGCACGCGCCTATGAACGCCATAGCCGATTACGTGATCAAGGGTTCGTTGCTGGACGTGCTGCCCAAGATGATCAAATATTACAAGGAAAATTCAAAATAAAGCCTTTTCCGTTTGTGAAAAGGAGCGGCTCAGCACCGCAAAAGAATAAAAACCGCTTTGCCGGGCTGCCGGTAAAGCCAAAACCAATCAGAACATGAATTTTTATAGCGATAACGAGGCGTTGAAATTCCATCTCAACCATCCGCAGATGAAGAAATGCGTGGACATGAAAGAAAGGGATTACGCCGACAAGGACAAATACGATTACGCCCCGCAGGACTTTGAAGATGCGATGGACAGTTACGAAAAGGTAATGGAAATTATCGGCGACATTTCTGCCAACGTGTTGGATGTAAATGCGGAAGAAGTGGATCACGAAGGCCCTCAGGTAATTGACGGCCATGTGAAATACGCGCGCGGAACGCAGGAAAACCACGATGTGCTGACCCGTGCCGGTGTGTATGGCCTGGCTTTGCCGCGCAAGTACGACGGGCTTAACTTCTCGATTGTGCCTTACGTGATGGCCGCCGAAATCGTTTCGCGCGGAGATGCGGGCTTTGCCAATATCTGGGGCTTGCAGGACTGCGCCGAAACCATCGCCGAATTCGCCTCGGAAGAAATCAAGGCCGAATTCCTGCCGCTTATCCACCAAGGAAAGACCTGCAGTATGGACCTTACCGAACCCGATGCAGGTTCCGACCTGCAGGCGGTGCAACTCAAGGCCACCTACGATGAAGCCAAGGGAATGTGGCTGCTCAACGGCGTAAAACGTTTCATCACCAACGGCGATGCGGACATCAAGCTGGTTCTGGCCCGTTCGGAAGAAGGCACCAACGACGGCCGCGGTCTTTCGTATTTCGTGCACGACCGCAGATGGGGCGGCTTTGTGGTAAGACGTATTGAGAACAAATTGGGTATCAAGGGTTCGCCCACTTGCGAGCTGGTATTCACCAACGCGCCTGCCAAACTGGTGGGTGAACGCAAGCTGGGGCTTATCAAATACGTGATGGCCTTGATGAATGGCGCCCGTCTGGGGGTGGGCGCACAGTCGGTAGGGCTTTCGGAAGCCGCTTACCGCGCCGCCTTGAAATACGCCAACGAAAGGGAACAGTTCGGCAAGAAAATCATTCAATTCCCGGCGGTATATCAGATGCTGGCGTTGATGAAAGCCAAACTGGACGCTTCCCGTTCGGTGCTTTACGAAACCTCGCGTGCCGTGGATTTGAGCAAATCGTATGCCTCCTTGGTGAACGAAGGCGTCAAGCTCACGCCCGAACAGCGTGCCGAAATGAAGCTCTATCAGCGTAACGCCGACATGCTGACGCCCATCTTGAAGATGTTCTCCAGCGAATATGCGAACCAGAACACCTACGATGCCATCCAGGTACACGGCGGAACAGGCTTTATGAAAGACTTCCCCGTGGAACGCATGTACCGCGACGCCCGTATCCTGACCATTTACGAAGGCACGTCGCAGTTGCAGGTGGTGGCGGCTATCCGTCATGTCCTGAACGGCAACGCTTCCAAGTTGATTGAATCGTACGAAGCCGAAGCCGTCCGGCCCGAATTCGCCGCATTGCGCGACAAGCTCAAAGCCATGCACGCCATGCTGAACAAGGCGGTGGAAGACGTGAAGGGCGCCGGCAACGAAGAATTGGTGGATTTCCATGCCCGCCGTCTGGTGGAAATGGCCGGTTACACGATTTTGGGCAATCTGGTGCTGCTGGATGCCGAACGCAATGCCGATATGTTTGCCAAGAGCGCGGAAGTATTTATCCGCCACGGCGAAAGCATCGCCAAAGGCCATGCCGAATTCATCGCTTCGTTCGATGCCGGGAAAATCGGTTGCTATAAAGACTAATCCTTTTCTAAGACACGAATGAGCAAACAGAGTATCATCGGCTTGGTGCTGATGTTCTTGGTTCTCCTGGGGTTTTCCTATTGGCAGACCAACAAGATGGCCAAAGAACGTCAGCAGCTTGCCGAACAAATGGCGGATGAAGTTGCGGCATCCACGGATACCGTGGCTTCCGACACCCTGAGCCCGGTTCCGGACACGCAAGCCCAAACGGCATCCCCCGAAAAGAAACAGGAAAACCAAATCGACAAAGCCAATCCCTTTTCGGCTTGCCTGCAAGGGGAAGACCGTTATTTCGAGTTGGAAAACGAGGTGTTCCGGGTTCGCTTTCTGAACAAGGGCGGACGTATCGCCGGCATCACCCTCAAGGATTACCTTACCTACAAGAAAGAAGATCTGGTGCTGTTCGATGAACAGCTTTCCGATTTCTACCTGCAGTTCTTCGCCAACAACCGCAGCATCCGCACCGACCGCTGTTATTTCGAGTGCCTCATGCCCCAGGCAAGGCAGGTGAGCGGTTCCGACAGCCTCGAAGTACGGATGCGGCTTTATCCCGACCGTCAGGATTCGGTCAGGAACAGCTATATCGAATTTGCCTACACTATCTACGGCAACAGCTACAAGATGGGATTCAACCTGCGTTTTTCGGAAATGCAGGACCTCATTGCCGCCAACACTTCCTTTATCGACCTGGTATGGAACGCGCGTCTGGAACAGCTGGAGAAGTCTTTGCAGATGGAAAGCATGAACACGGCGGTCTATTACAAGCCGATCAACGACAAGGTGCGCTATCTGAAAGAAACCCGCGACGATGCCAAATCGCTGACCACGCCGACCCGATGGATTTCGTTCAAGCAGCAGTTCTTCAGTCTGAGCCTGATTGCGGACAAGGATTTTCCGAGTGCCGAAATCCGCAACTATACGCAAAAGACCGCTCCGGCAGGTTATCTCAAGGATCTGCAGGCCGTTATCGGACTGCCTTACGACGGGGCGGCGCAACAGGAAATCGGCATGGCCCTCTATGCCGGGCCCAACAAATACCGTATCCTGCGCTCTTTCGATTTGGATCTGGAACGCCAGATTCCATTGGGCTGGAGTTTTTTCCTGATGCAGTGGATCAACCGGGGCGCGGTGATTCCCGTTTTCGACTTTTTGGAAAGCAAAGGCCTGCATTACGGGCTGATTATCCTTATCCTCACGATTCTGTTGAAAATCGTGCTGTTTCCGCTCACTTACAAATCGTATGCTTCTTCGGCCAAAATGCGTGTGCTCCAGCCGGAAGTGGCGGAAATCAACAAGAAATACCCCAAGCCCGAACAGGCCATGGACAAACAGCGCGCCACGATGGCGCTGTATAAGAAAGCCGGTGCCAGCCCCATGTCGGGCTGCATTCCCATGCTGCTGCAGTTTCCTATCGTCTTGGCGATGTTCCGTTTCCTGCCGGCATCCATCGAATTGCGGCAGAAGTCCTTCCTTTGGGCCGATGACCTTTCCGCCTACGACAGCGTGCTGAACCTGCCGTTCAACATTCCTTTCTACGGCGACCATATCAGCCTTTTTGCGCTCTTGATGGCCTTGTCGAACCTGCTTTACACCCACATGACGATGAAACAGCAGGCGCAGTCCAACCAGATGCCCGGCATGAAATTCATGATGTACTTCATGCCTGTCATGTTGCTCTGCTTCCTCAACAGCTACGCCTCGGGGCTCAACTATTACTACTGCCTGTCGATGCTGATCACTTTCCTGCAGATGTTCTTTATCCGCCGGATGATAGACGACCAGAAAGTGTTGGCCAGGATTCAGGAAAACAAGAAGAAACCGGTCAAGAAATCCAAATTCCAGCAGCGTCTGGAAGAAATGGCCAGACGCCAGCAGGAGATAGCCCGGCAACAGGCGCAACAAAAAAGAAGATAATCGTATAACCTTTCATAATAACAGCAATACCATGGGAAGAGCATTTGAATACCGGAAAGCGCGCAAGTTCAAGAGATGGGGCAATATGGCGCGTACCTTTACGCGTTTGGGCAAGGAAATCACGATTGCCGCCAAGAGCGGAAGCGACCCTGCCACCAACCCGCGCCTTCGTGCCATTATTCAAACGGCCAAATCGGAGAACATGCCCAAAGACAATATCGAAAGGGCTATCAAGCGTGCCACCGAAAAAGACCAGAAGGACTACAAGGAAATCGTATATGAAGGATATGGCCCGCACGGTATCGGTATCTTGATTGAAACCGCCACCGACAACCACCAGCGCACGGTGGCCAATATCCGTTCCTACTTTACCAAAGCCGGCTGCTCCCTGGGCGTTACCGGTTGTCTTACCTTTATGTTCGAACACAAATGCGTGTTCAACATCAAGCCCAAGGAAGGAGTAGGGATGGACGACCTCGAGCTGGAACTGATCGACTGCGGCATGGAAGAAGTGTTTGTGGACGACGAAACCGGCAACATCACGATTTACGCGCCTTTCGAAGCCTACGGCGACATTCAGAAATATATCGAAAGCAACGGTTTTGAACTTGTGAGCGCCCGTTTTGACCGGATTCCCACCGACACCAAGGAACTTTCGGAAGCCGAACAGGAAGACGTGCAGAAACTCATCGACAAGATCGAGGAAGACGACGACGTGCAGAACGTGTTCACCAACATGAAATAAAGCTCCTTGCCGCTCATGGATATCCAAAGTATCAAACAACGTTTCGGTATTATCGGCAATTCGCCTCTGCTCAACCGCGCCATCGATGTGGCGATGCAGGTGGCGAACACCGACTTGAGCGTGCTGGTGCTGGGCGAAAGCGGCGTGGGAAAGGAATTCTTTCCCAAAATCATCCATGAACTGAGCGCGCGCAAGCACAACAGTTACGTGGCCATCAACTGCGGGGCGATTCCGGAAGGCACCATCGATTCCGAACTCTTCGGACATGAAAAGGGGTCTTTTACCGATGCCCGCGAAGCCCGCAAAGGCTATTTTGAGGAAGCCGACAAAGGAACCATCTTCATGGACGAGGTGGCGGAACTGCCGCTGAGTACGCAGGTTCGCCTGTTGCGCGTGCTGGAAACCGGCGAATTCCTCAAAGTGGGTTCTTCCAAGGCACAGAAAACCAATGTGCGTGTGGTGGCCGCCACCAATGTGAACGTGGCCGAACAAATCCAGTTGGGCAAGTTCCGCGAAGACCTCTATTACCGGCTCAACGCGATTACGATTCAGGTTCCATCCCTGAAACAGCGCCCGGAAGACATTGAACTGCTGTTCCGCAAATTTTCCGCCGATATCAGCGAAAAATACCGGATTCCGCCCCTGCAGCTTACCGAAGAGGCGCGGCAGTTGCTCCTTTCGTATCCTTGGCCGGGCAATGTGCGCGAATTAAAGAACGTGGCCGAGCAGATAACGATTGTGGAAAAAGACCGCACGCTTACCGCCGAGGCTCTCAAACGGTCGTTGCCGAACATCGAAACCAACCGCCTGCCGGTGCTGTTGGGCAAGAACGCGCCCAACGGAATGTCGGAACGCGAGATTCTTTACAGCGTTCTGTTCGATATGCAGAAAGACATCCACCAGCTCAAGCAGGCCGTTTCCCATCTGGGCGGAAACCGCACGGAAAGCCTTGAGCCCGAACCTTACACTATCCTGCCTTCCGAACCGCAGATGCCGCCCATGCAGCAGATGCCGGTCTATCCGGTGTCGGTTCCCCATGCGGAAATCATCAATGAACCGATTGCCGTGCACGAGGAAGATCTGAGCTTGGAAAAACGCGAGAAGAAAATGATCGAACAGGCCTTGGCCAAATACCACGGAAACCGCCGCAAGGCTTCCGCCGAATTGGGTATCTCGGAACGCACCATCTATCGCAAGATAAAGGAATATAACATCTTGGTCGAAAATCAAGCATGAAACGCATCGCACTGTTCTTGGGGCTCGGGTTCTTGCTGCTCTTGACGGGCTGCAAGGTGTATTCGCTTTCGGGCGCGTCCATTCCCCCGGAAGCCAAGACGCTGGGTGTCGGGTATTTCCGCAACCGCGCCCCTTCGGTGCAGCCCACCTTGAGTTCCGTCTTTACCGACCGGCTCAAGGAATATCTGGTTTCGCAGAGCAACTTGTCGTTGGTGGACGGATTCGCCGACCTGCAGTTTTCGGGCGAGATTACCGGCTACGCGATTAATCCCGTATCGATTCAGAGCAACGACCAGGCGGCGATGAACCGCCTGACGATTACCGTGCAGGTACGCTACGTGAACCGTTTCGACGCCAAGACGAATTTTTCCCAAAATTTCTCGCGCTACCGCGATTACGATTCCCGCCTGAGCCTTGCCTCGGTGGAAGCCTCTTTGATTGAGGAAATCGTGGACGAACTGGTGGATGATATCTATCAACGTGCTTTTGTAAATTGGTAGTAAAAATAGCAGAGAGCGGCAATCTGCTGCGTTGTCGGTCGTTTTTTATTGTTCACGTACAAAAGTACGCTCACAATAAAAAACTCCCTCCGGCCTTGCATCTTACCACTCTCTGCTATTTTTACTATTGGGAATTCTCGTGTTTTACATTAAATTTGCTTGTTTACATATTGGGGGGATAAAATGAAAAGTGCAACTTTCTTCATAGTATTTTGTTTATGTTTCCTTGTCAGTGCGGTTCACGGGGAAACCGTTTTTTTGACGGATACCGCCGATGCGGTTCCCACCCGGACCGCCGTTCCCGACAGTACGGCCAACGAACGCAAGCAACAGCGCCAGGAGAGGAACGAAGACCGCAAGGAAGCGATCAAAAACGAGAGCGAATATCTCAAGACCGAAATACGGAATGCCGCCGATGAACTGAAAGAAACCGTCAAGAGCGAGTTCAATGAAAAGAAAGAAGCGCTCAAGGAAACCTTCCGGCAGACCAAGGAAAGCCTTACCGAATGGTTCAACGAGAATATCGCCGCCAACACGGTAGGCGAGTTCGCCGAGATCCAGCGGCAGAATAACCAAAATTTCTGCGAATACCTGCGGGCGGACTGGCAGGCCTATCCGCTGGAGATAAGCGAGCTGGAGATGCCGGCGGACGGACTTTTCTTTACCGGCAAAGCCTCCCCGAAAGACACCAAGGATTCCTGTCTGGTTGTACGCGTGGAATCGGTTATCGAACCGCTGGCGCATATTTCGGCCCCCATGCCCGAAAACTATTTCGACGGAGCCGGAGCGGAAGCCGTTTCGGACTTGGTTTCCAAACAGCAGTTCGCCGCGTTCAAGTTCTACGGACAGGAAATCAAGATTTACTACGACCCCGTTATCCGCAACATCAACTTGGGCAAAGGGCTTGAAAAAGGCGTGGCCAAAGTGTGGCAGTACCTTTCGAACCAGGATTTCAACCCGGTGGTTTTCCAACTCTACCAATACAAGGAAGACCTGGCCCTGAACGATTACCAATACTATCTGCTGACCCGGCAGTTCGCCGACCTGGTGTTCAGCAAGAGCAAGAAAGGGGAGAACCTGATTTTTACCGCCTTCCTGCTCAACCAGACCGGTTACGACGCCCGTATCGCGCAGTTTCAGGGCGAAGGCGGCAGCCGTCTGGCCCTGTTGCTGCCCTTTTTTGAAGAAGTGGCGGGCAAGCCGTATCTGCGCCTGGGCAACAACCGCTATTACTTGATGGATATTGAACCGGGCAAGAAACTGGCGCAGAGTTCGGTAAAGGTTTATGACAAGGCGCATGCCAACGCCACGCATCCGTTTTCCATACGTCATGAACCCCAGCATGCCCGAATCGCGCCGCTGTACGGCAAATACAAAGGATATACGTTCGATGAACGC
>CAMWTX010000032.1 GCA_947177315.1 uncultured Bacteroidales bacterium
TGCGCCCTTCGCTCTTTCCTAATCCAGCATGTCAATGAACTCTTCCGGCTTCCGCGTCCCCTTCGCCCCTACCAGGGGGCTCCGGTCGCTCCGCCGATGGCTCCATTTTTGAAGTCTCCTCCGCAAATGGGAGTGCAAAGGTACGACAGTTTTTTAAACTGACAAACTTTCCACCCGCTTTTTTTCCTAAAAACCCGACAATCTACTGTATGTCAAATCGAAAAAAAATTATTTTCTCCTTATCACATATAAACCGACCACGGTTAATAAGCCGTTGAGCAGCAGTAATTCGAACCCGAAGTGGTATCCCCAGCATATCCGGCACAAGACGTTTATGGCATACGAAAGAACCGGAGCCAACAGCACCACGATGGGCGTAAGGCGGTCTTTCACGTTCCATTGGGTGCAGATACCCACCACGAAAAGACCTAACAGCGGGCCATAAGTATAGGAAGCGATGTCGTAAACCATATTGATGACCGAATCGTTCTTTACCTTGTTGAACAAAATTATCAGCAACAGAAAAAGCACGGCCATGCTCAGATGCACGATATAGCGTATTCTCTTGCGTTCCTTCACGTCGAGCCCCCGGCGTTCCACCCCTAGAATGTCTATCGTGAAACTCGTGGTGACGGCGGTCAAAGCCCCGTCCGCACTGGAATACGCGGCCGAAAGCACCCCGATAACAAAGGTAAGCCCGGCCAAAGACGGCAGGCATCGAATGGCGATGGTGGGAAAAAGTTGGTCGGTATCGGTGCAGAAAACGCCGTTTTTCTGCGCATACAGAACAAGAATCGCCCCCAACACCAAAAAGAAAAAGTTCATCACCAGAATGCTGACGCTGCAAGTGTACATGTTTTTCTGCGCGTCCTTGAGGTTGCGGCAACTGAGGTTCTTCTGCATCATGTCCTGGTCAAGGCCGGTCATGGTGACGGTAATGAACAAACCGCTCACAAACTGTTTCACAAAGAAACGCGGCGCCATCGGGTCGGTATCGAAGATGCGCGAGAACGGGCTTTCTTTAACGGCCACCAGCATCTGGCCGAAATTCCAGCCCATGCTCTTGGCGATGCAGACAATGGAAATCAACACCGCGGCAAGCATGAACGTGGTCTGCAGGGTATCGGTCCAAACTATGGTTTTTATACCTCCGCGAAACGTATAGCCCAAAATGAGCAGGATAAAGATAAGCGCCGCCACGCCGAAGGGAATTCCCATCGCCTTGAACACGAACTCATGCAACACGCTTATCACCAAAAACATGCGCAAGGTGGCACCCAAACTCCGCGAAAGCAGAAAAAATCCCGCTCCGCTCTTGTAGGAACGCATCCCGAAACGCATATCCAGATAACCGTAAATGGAAGTAAGGTTCAAACGGTAATAAATAGGAAGCAACACTTTGGCGATAACCGCATAACCGGCCACGAAGCCCAGTACCATGGGCAGGTAGTAAAAATTTTCCCGCAACACATTGCCCGGCACAGACATGAACGTAACGCCCGAAAGCGATGCTCCCACCATGCCGTAGGCCACCACGAACCACGGGGAGCGGCGGTTTCCCCGGTAATACGCCTCGTCTCCGGCCTTTCTTCCGGTAAGAAACGCTATCAAGAACAAAAGAGCCGTATAGGCTACGAAAACAATTCCTATAACAAGGGGACTCATTCCTTTATCTGACAAAATTGTTCAACAAAATCTTCCACCGACAAAGCCTTGCCGGTCGCCTCGCGGGTCAGTTCTTCCCAATGCTTTCCGGCTCCCGGTTCAAAAACATGCTTCCTGAAATAGGCGCCTACCTCTTTGTCGCCCACCAATTCAGGATTGCAGGGGCTGCCCAATCGGGGATAGGTTCGGCAAAGGTATCCCGTAACTTGCGCCGCCCAAAGTTCCGCCAGCAGATAATGGTGCATCTGACACGCATCCAACAGCAAATAAGGCTCGGTTATCCATTCGGAGCGGGCATACCGGGAGCAAATCCTGCCTTTGCACCTAATTTCCTGTTCGCAATCCCGCCCTAAATAACGCCGGTTCAAGTCAACCCATAAGGCAGACAAATCGCTGTCGGGACGGGCATAGAGCGCACGTTCGAAATGATACATCAACAAAGCCCAACGGCAAAACAGCAGCTGTTCCCGAACCAATTCCCTGTGGGTCGAACCCCGTAACGCACCCGCCTGCCCTGCCGAAAAGACGCCCATCGACAACAGCCAATCGGGATAGCCCACCAAACGCGAGAAAAAAGACCCCACGCCCACCTGCAACATAAAGGAAGACGGGCTGCGCAACATATACGGCAAAGTGTTCGGTATGCTTTTCCAATAGGCGGCTTCCCCGCAACAGGCCAGCAAACGCAACATATCGGTTTCCGTGCCGTTCAATCTTCCGATAAGGCGTATATCGCCCTTACGGTTCATCGGAACACAACGCACTATCGGCAATTTGAGACCGCTTCGCGAAAAATCGCTGTTGGCCAGTACTTCTTCCAATTCAAACCCGATACCCGAAAAGAAACGGATGGCCAGGTGCGGCATATTCACATAAGCATAGACATTGTTACGCCTTAAATTGTCGTAACGCTGGCCGTACTGCGAGAAAACGCCCCGGTAGTGAACCGGATCGCGCATATCCTTTTTCATTCGAAAATAGGCCGAACCGGTCTGCCATTCCAAAACGGAAAACAGGCTGTCTATCTTTTTCTGCTCCTGCTCGTTCAAAAAGAACTGCAAGGCATAATAATCGGCAAAGCCCGTCTGGCGCGCCCATTCGTTGCGCAGGCGCACCAAAAGCATCAGGCTGTCGCACATGGCTTTCCTGCCGGCAAACATATAAGAAGCCGTATCGGAATGTCCGTACGGACGGTTGTCTTTCGTTTTTTTCCAGACCTCGTTTTTCAGGTACGACTGGAGGCCGCCGATACGTTTCTGCAAATTCAAATCGGCCTGGCACGGCAGGTACTGCCGATAAAGGATCTCCAACTGGCGTTTCAGATATTCATCCTTGATCAGGCCGCTTTCCCGCAGTTGCTTCAGATACGCGAAACTCTTTTCGTTATGAAGGTATTCAATCTTGACCGCCTTTAAAGAATCTATCCTTGCCCGAACAGATTCGGAACCCGTTTGCGCATATTCCCAAAACGACCGGTCTATCTGTTCGGATAAAGGAACCACGGTACGTTCATGGCGCACGATAAACGTTATCAGGCCCGACTCCGCCTTTTTCTCGGAACTGCCGCAAGAAACCAGCAGGACAGACAAGGCCATCAGAAAAAACGTGTTCCGCATATCTTGTTTTATTGTGCAGGAAACAAATGTAGCAATATTTTCACGCTACGGCAACTTTGTTGTATTTTCGCACCGCAATCTAGGCCGATGATGGAAAATCTTTCGCTAAAACTGTTGGAAAACGCCGTTGACGAGCTCAACCGCTTGCCCGGTATCGGACGCAAGACCGCCCTGCGGCTGGCTCTTTTTCTGCTTTCGCAGAACCGCGAGATGGTGGAGAAATTCGGCAACACGCTGATCGATTTCAGAAACAATATCCGCTACTGCAAGCATTGCCACAATATCTCCGATTCCGAAACCTGCCCGGTCTGCGCCTCGCCCAAAAGAGACCGAAGCCTGCTGTGCGTGGTGAGCGACGTGCGGGATGTCATGGCGCTTGAAAACACGGGCATGTACAACGGCCTGTACTATGTCTTGGGCGGGCTTATCAATCCTTTGGCGGGCATCAGCCCCTCGCAGCTCAACATTGCCGGCCTGGGCGACCGCCTCAGGAACGAAAACGTGCAGGAACTTATCCTCGCGTTGCCGGCCACGCCCGAAGGCGATACCTCCGCTTTCTATATCTTCCGCCAGTTAAAGGATATTCCCGTCAAGATAACCACTTTGGCCAAGGGCATCGCCATCGGCGACGATCTGGAATACACCGACGAGCTCACGCTGGGCCGTTCCCTTTCCAACCGCGTGGAATTCAAATTATAGAATAAACCGTTCCAAAACAACACAAAAAAAGCCCCGTTTCGAAAGAAACGGGGCTTTTCTTTACCGGGAAAACGCTTACGCCTCGGTGGTGGGCGTATTCATAAACGAAGCCGGAATCGGTTCACGTTCTTCGATGGAACCGAACATGTTTTCGTACCGATGGACGTTATCGCTCAAAGCCTTCATCAGACGTTTGGCGTGTTGGGGCGTGAGGATGATGCGCGATTTGACGCGCGCCTTGGCCACACCCGGCATCACACTGGTAAAATCAATGATGAATTCCGACTGCGAGTGCGTTATCAGTGCCAGATTGGAATAAATTCCGTCTGCCACATCTGCCGTCAGCTCGAGTTCTATATTGGTCTTGGGGGTGTTTTTCTTTTCCATGGCTTATTCTTGATTGGCCGCTTCCTGCAACTGGGCGTATTCTTCGGTAGAATAAACGATATTGCCGCGGTAAGCGTCCAAACCGGTACCGGCAGGAATCAAGTGACCTACCAAAACGTTTTCTTTCAAACCTTCCAGATAGTCCACCTTGCCGCTCACAGCCGCATCGGTAAGCACCTTTGTGGTTTCCTGGAACGAAGCGGCGGAAAGGAAGCTACGAACCTGCAACGAAGCACGGGTAATACCTTGCAGTATCTGACGTGCCGTGGCAGGACGTGCATCCCGAACCTCAACCAACTTGAGTCCCTTGCGGCGCAATACCGAGTTTTCATCGCGCAAAGCCCTGGCCGAAACAATCTGTCCGACTTTGAGGCTTTCGGATTCTCCGGCATCGACCACCACTTTTTCACTGTAGATGCGGTCGTTCACTTCCACAAAATCCACCTTGTTCACGTGTTCGCCTTCCAGGAAATTGGTATCGCCCGGGTCGATAATCTCAACCTTGCGCATCATCTGACGTACAATCACTTCAAAGTGCTTGTCGTTGATCTTTACACCTTGCAGACGATATACTTCCTGAATTTCGTTCACGATATATTCCTGAACCTTCATCGGGCCTTTGATAGCCAAGATGTCGGCGGGCGTGATGGCACCTTCCGAAAGCGGCGTACCAGCTTTCACGTAGTCGTTTTCCTGTGCCAGAATCTGCTTGGAAGTAGGAATCTGGTAGGATTTTTCATCGCCCATCTTAGAGGTGATGATGATTTCGCGGTGACCACGCTTGGATTTCTTGCCGAAGCTGACACTACCGTCGATTTCAGCCACCACGGCGGGATCAGACGGGTTGCGGGCTTCGAACAATTCGGTAACGCGGGGAAGACCTCCCGTGATATCGCCCGACTTGCCGAACGAACGCGGAATCTTTACCAAAATATCACCGGCCTTGATTTTGCTGTCGTCATCGAGCTGTACGTGCGCGCCAACGGGTATATCGTAAATCTTGAGGATATTGCCGCTTCCATCCACGATGTTGATCGAAGGGGTCTTCGATTTCTGACGCGATTCAATGATGATACGGTCCTTGTATCCGGTCTGATCATCGGAACCTTCGCGGAAGGTAACGTTTTCGATCATGTTCTGCAACGAAACCTTACCCGAATATTCAGAAACGATAACGGCATTGTACGGATCCCAATCGGCAATCAGCGTACCGGCTTTCACCGTAGCGCCGGCGGCCACATACAGGGCCGAACCGTAAGGAATGTTGGCGGTGGTCAACACGGCTTTGGTATTGGGATCGACGATACGCATTTCCGCCGAACGGCCGATAACCATTTCGTGTTTGCCCTTTTCTTCGGTGGTATGCGAAACACTGCGCAATTCATCGATTTCGAGCACCCCGTCGTAAGCGGCGGTGATGTTCGACATGATGCTGCTGCCCCCGGCAACCCCACCGACGTGGAACGTACGCAAGGTAAGCTGCGTACCAGGTTCACCGATGGACTGGGCGGCGATAACACCCACCGCCTCACCTTTCTGAACCATCTTGTTGGTGGCCAGGTTACGTCCGTAGCACTTGGCGCAGACGCCGTGTTTGGATTCGCAGGTGAGCACCGAACGGATTTCCACTTCTTCGATAGGCGAATCTTCGATTTCGCGCGCAATCTCTTCGGTGATTTCTTCCCCGGCCTTTACAATGAGTTTGCCGGTCTGCGGATGAATCACATCGTCGATGGTGGTGCGGCCCAAGATACGTTCGTAGAGCGATTCCACCACATCGTCGTTCTTCTTCAGGGCGGTGGCGATCAAGCCGCGCTGGGTGTGGCAGTCGTCTTCGGAAATGATGACATCTTGCGACACATCCACCAAACGGCGGGTCAGGTAACCGGCATCGGCGGTCTTCAAGGCCGTATCGGCAAGACCCTTACGGGCACCGTGGGTGGAGATGAAGTATTCCAACACCGAAAGACCTTCCTTGAAGTTCGACAGAATCGGGTTTTCGATGATTTCGCCCCCGGCGGCACCGGCTTTCTGCGGTTTGGCCATAAGACCACGCATACCGCAAAGCTGACGGATCTGTTCCTTCGAACCACGGGCCCCGGAATCCAACATCATATAAACGGGGTTGAATCCCTGGCGGTCGGAAGAAAGCTGCTTCATCACCGCGTTGGTAAGCTTATTGTTGGTATGTGTCCAGATATCGATAATCTGGTTGTAGCGTTCGTTGTTGGTGATAAAACCGAGATTGTAGTTGTTCATCACCTCTTCCACATCGTCGTTGGCCTTGGCAATGAGTTCTTCCTTTACCTTCGGGATAATCACATCGCCCAGGTTGAACGAAAGACTGCCGCGGAAGGCGGTCTTGTAACCCATATTCTTGATGTCGTCCAGGAACTTCACGGTCTTGGACATGCCGCATTTCTTGAGCACGTCGGAGATGATGTCGCGCAAAGATTTCTTGGTCAACACTTCGTTGATATAGCCGTATTCTTTGGGAACCACCTGATTGAACAGAATCCTGCCCACGGTTGTTTCCAGCAATTCGGGCTTACCGTCTTCGCCTTCGCGGCGAATCTTTACCCAAGCGTGCAGATCGGCGCGTTTTTCGTTGTGGGCGATAATGGCTTCTTCGGCGGAATAGAAAATCGTGCCTTCGCCTTTCACCACATCGTCGCCTTCGCTCTTGCGGCCTTTGGTAAGGTAGTACAAGCCCAACACCATATCCTGCGAAGGAACGGTGATAGGCGCACCGTTGGCGGGGTTCAAGATATTGTGCGAAGCCAGCATCAGCAACTGGGCTTCCAAAATGGCGGCATTGCCCAGAGGCACGTGCACGGCCATCTGGTCACCGTCAAAGTCGGCATTGAAGGCCGTACAGCACAAGGGGTGCAGACGCATGGCCTTGCCTTCGATCAGCTTGGGCTGGAACGCCTGGATACCCAGACGGTGCAGGGTCGGGGCACGGTTCATCAGAACGGGATGCCCTTTCAATATGTTTTCAAGGATGTCCCAAACCACGGGATCCTTGCGTTCTACGATTTTCTTGGCCGATTTTACGGTCTTGACGATACCGCGTTCGAGCATCTTGCGAATGATGAATGGCTTGTAGAGTTCCGCCGCCATATCCTTGGGCAGCCCCATTTCGTTCATCTTCAAATCGGGACCTACCACGATAACCGAACGGCCGGAGTAATCCACACGCTTACCGAGCAAGTTCTGACGGAAACGGCCCTGCTTGCCTTTCAAGCTATCCGACAAGGACTTGAGCATCCTCGCCCCTTCGCTCTTGGAAGAACGGGCCTTGCGCGAATTGTCGAACAGCGAATCCACGGCTTCCTGCAACATACGCTTTTCGTTGCGCATGATCACATCGGGAGCCTTGATTTCGATAAGTTTCTTAAGACGGTTGTTGCGGATAATGACACGACGGTACAGATCGTTCAAATCGGAAGTGGCGAAACGGCCGCCGTCGAGAGGCACCAAAGGACGCAAATCGGGCGGAATCACCGGAATCACCTTCATGATCATCCATTCGGGACGGTTTTCCACACGGGTCTGCGCGTCGCGGAAAGCTTCCACCACGTTGAGGCGCTTGAGGGCTTCCTGCTTGCGCTGCTGCGAAGTTTCGTTGTTGGCCTTGTCGCGCAATTCGTACGAAAGGGCGTCCAAATCGATTTTCTTCAACAGATCGTACAAGGCTTCACCGCCCATCTTGGCGATGAACTTGTTGGGATCCTCATCATCCAAGAGCGCGTTTTCGGCAGGCAGCGTATCCAGAATGGCGTAGTATTCTTCTTCGGAAAGGAACTGCAGGCGTTCCACACCGTCGGCTTCCTTGATACCGGGTTGGATAACGACGTATTTTTCGTAGTAGATAATCGACTCCAGTTTTTTGGTCTGGATGCCCAACAACGCCCCGATTTTATTGGGAAGAGAACGGAAAAACCAAATGTGGGCGACCGGAACGACCAACTGGATATGTCCCATGCGTTCGCGACGAACCTTCTTTTCGGTTACTTCCACCCCGCAACGGTCGCAGACAATGCCTTTATAGCGGATGCGCTTGTACTTTCCGCAGTGGCATTCCCAGTCTTTGGTGGGACCGAAAATCCTTTCGCAGAAAAGCCCGTCGCTTTCGGGTTTATATGTGCGGTAATTGATGGTCTCCGGCTTGGTAACTTCTCCGTGCGAACGTTCCAAGATGGTTTCGGGAGAAGCCAAGCTGATGGTGATTTTGTTGAAGTCCAACGTTACCGGACCTTCTTTTTTTGACGCCATATTATGCTGCAAAATTGAATATTTAACAAAATATTATTTGGAGAAGGAGATTTCCAAGCCCAAGCCTCTCAGTTCGTTCACCAAAACATTGAACGATTCGGGAATGGAGGGTATCGGCATATTGTCTCCCTTTACAATGGCTTCGTAGGTCTTAGCCCTACCAACCACATCATCCGACTTGACGGTGAGCACTTCCTGGAGGATATTGGCCGCGCCGAAAGCTTCGAGCGCCCAGATTTCCATTTCCCCGAAACGCTGGCCCCCGAACTGCGCCTTACCACCGAGCGGCTGCTGGGTGATGAGCGAGTAAGGTCCGATGGAACGGGCGTGCATCTTATCGTCAATCATGTGGTGCAGCTTAATCATGTAGATATAGCCCACCGTGGCCGGCTGGTCAAAGCGTTCTCCGGTTTCGCCATCGTACAGATAGGTTCTGCCGTAACGCGGAAGACCCGCCTGGTCGGTATAGGAGTCGATTTCTTCGGGGGTTGCGCTGTCGAAAATCGGCGTGGCGAACTGCAGGCCCAATTTCTTGCCGGCCCAACCGAGCACGGTTTCGTAAATCTGACCCAGATTCATACGCGAAGGCACACCCAGAGGGTTCAACACGATATCCACCGGCGTTCCGTCGGCAAGGAACGGCATGTCTTCGGCACGTACGATGCGCGCCACAATACCCTTGTTCCCGTGACGGCCCGACATCTTGTCGCCGATCTTGAGCTTGCGTTTCTTGGCAATCGTCACCTTGGCCATCTGAACGATACCGCCGGGCAGTTCATCGCCCACGGTAGCCACGAACTTGTCGCGCTGGAAGCGTCCGAAAATTTCGCGGTACTTGATGTTGTAGTTGTTCAGGAGGCGTTTTACCAAGCCGTTCACTTCTTCGTTGTTGGTCCAACCCGAAGGATTGATGGTCTGGTAATCCAGTTCGTTCAGAGCCTTGGCGGTAAAGCGGGCTTTCTTGGCGATCAGCTCCTGCTTGAGGTTGCTGTAAACACCCGCCGAGGTATTGCCGCCCAGAACCGCCAGCAATTTTTCAACCAGCTTGTTCTTCAAGTCCTGACTTTCCTTGTTGAAATCCTTTTCGAGCACCTTGACCACATCCTTGTCCTTGGCCTTGCTCTTGCGGTCCTTGATGGCGCGGCTGAACAGACGTTTGCCGATAACCACCCCGCTTACCGAAGGCGGCACTTTCAAGGAGGCGTCTTTCACATCGCCGGCCTTGTCGCCGAAAATGGCGCGGAGCAGCTTTTCTTCGGGCGTGGGATCGGATTCGCCCTTGGGCGTAATCTTACCGATCAGGATATCGCCTTCTTTCACTTCAGCTCCTACCCTAATCAAACCGTTGCTGTCCAAATCCTTGGTGGCATCCTGGCTTACGTTGGGAATATCGTCGGTAAGCTCTTCCATGCCGCGCTTGGTTTCGCGCACATCCAAGGTATATTCTTCCACGTGAATGGAGGTGAAGAGGTCGTTCTTGATCGCTTCTTCCGAAATCACGATGGCGTCTTCGAAGTTGTAACCCTTCCAGGGCATGAACGCTACCATCAGGTTGCGGCCCAATGCCAGCGAACCGTCTTTAGTGGCGTAACCTTCGCAAAGCACCTGGCCTTTCTTCACCTTGTCGCCCTTGCGCACGATAGGCGTAAGGTTGATGCAGGAACTTTGGTTGGTGCGCTGGAACTTGGTGAGGTTGTAGGTCTTCAAATCATCGTCGAAACTTACCAGACGGTCTTCTTCCGCCATGTCGTAGCGAATCGAGATGGTGTTGGCGTCCACATAGGTTACCACACCGTCGCCCTCGGCGTTGAACAGGATGCGCGAATCGTGCGCCACATGCGGTTCAAGCCCCGTGCCGACGATAGGCACTTCGGGATTCAGAAGGGGAACGGCCTGACGCATCATGTTCGATCCCATCAAGGCACGGTTGGCGTCGTCGTGTTCCAGGAACGGAATCAACGAAGCGGCGATGGAGGCAATCTGGTTGGGAGCCACGTCCATCAAGGTTACCTGGTCTCTATCTACAATGGGGAAGTCGGCCAAGTGGCGAACCTTGATCTTGTTATCGTGAATCGTGCCGTCGGCATCCAACTGGGTGCTGGCCTGCGCGATAATCTGGTCTTCTTCTTTTTCGGCGGTCAGGTAAACCGGTTCTTCGTTTATCTTGACCTTGCCGTTTTCCACTTTGTAGTACGGCGTTTCGATAAAGCCCAGCTTGTCGATGACCGCATAGCAGCACAAGGACGAGATAAGACCGATGTTGGGGCCTTCGGGCGTTTCGATTGTACAGAGACGGCCGTAATGCGTGTAGTGAACGTCTCGCACCTCGAACCCGGCGCGTTCGCGGCTCAAACCTCCGGGCCCCAGGGCGGAAATACGGCGTTTGTGCGTAACTTCCGAAAGCGGGTTGGTCTGATCCATGAACTGCGAAAGCTGGTTGGTGCCGAAGAAAGAGTTGATGACCGAACTGAGCGTCTTGGCGTTGATCAGGTCGGCGGGCGTGAACTCTTCGTTGTCGCGCACGTTCATGCGTTCGCGGATGGTACGAGCCATACGGTTCAGCCCCACGCCGAACTGTGCGTAGAGCTGTTCGCCCACGGTACGGATACGGCGGTTGCTCAAGTGGTCGATATCGTCCACTTCCGCATGGGAGTTGATAAGCTTTATGAGGTGCTTGATGATGCAGATGATGTCTTCCTTGGTAAGCACGTGGGTATCCAAGGGAATGTTCAAGTCCAACTTGCGGTTGATGCGGTAACGCCCCACTTCGCCCAAGTCGTAGCGTTTGTCGGAGAAGAACAGTTTTTCGATGATGCCGCGTGCCGTTTCTTCGTCAGGCGGTTCGGCGTTGCGCAACTGCCTGTAGATGAATTCCA
>CAMWTX010000033.1 GCA_947177315.1 uncultured Bacteroidales bacterium
TCGTAAATCTTTTCAAAAAGGTCGGCGCGGTCCCTGCCGCGCACGTTGTGTTCGTGTTCGTGATAGAGGAAGAAATCCACCGGAAGCTTCTTTTGGATGCACTTCTGCACGAAATTCACGGCGTTTTTGGGCAGAACCACCGGATCGACACCGCCCTGCATGATCATCACCTTGCCGCGGATGGAATCCACACGGTTGAGCAGGTTGGCGGTTTGGTAGCCTTCGGGATTGTCTTGGGGCGTGCCCATATAGCGTTCACCGTACATCACCTCATACCAAGCCCAGTTGATGACCGGGCCGCCGGCGGTGGCCACCTTGAACACGTCCGGGTAGCGGGTCTTGAGCGTGAGGGTCATAAAACCGCCGTAACTCCAGCCATCCACGCCGATACGGTCGGCATCCACATAGGGTAAGGTCTTGAGAAACTCGATGCCGCGTATCTGGTCGGCACTTTCGGCATCCCCCACATGGCGGTGGATGGCGCTTTCGAACGCAAAGCCCCGGTTGGCCGAACCCCGGCTGTCAACCGTCCACACGATATAGCCCTGCTGGGCCAAAAAGCGCAGGAAAGTGCCGCAACCGTAGTTGTAGCTTTGCGTAATAAGCTGCACATGCGGGCCGCCGTAAACATAAACGATTACCGGATATTTCTTTTCGGGATTGAAATCGGGCGGCAGAATCATGCGGCCATACAGGTCGGTAACGCCATCGGCGGCCTTGAGGCTGTAGATGCGGAACTGCGGGGAAACATAGCCGGCCAGGGGGTCTTTGGTCTGTTGCATTACCTTTACCACCTTGCCTTGGGCATCGATAATCTGCGTGCAACGTCCCATGGTGGGGCTTGTCCAGGTATCGATGAAATAGCGTGCCGAAACATGCATCTTTACCTGGTGCACGCCGTCTTCTTTGGTGATGCGCGTTATCTTGCCCGACTGAACATCCACGCTGTAGAGGTTTTCCTGCAGGGGGCTGTCTTTGGTTCCCATAAAATACGCCAGCTTGCCATCGGGCGAGAAACCTACGAAAGAGGTAACCATCCACGCCTCGTTTTCGGGCGTAACCGCTTTGAGGCATTTGCCTTTGGTGTTGTAGAGATAGATATGGTTGTAGCCTTTGCGCTCGCTCATCCAAACAAACTGGTCGGGATTCTTGGGGCGGAAAAAGATGCCGGCTTCGGGTTCCACATACACATCGTGGTTTTCTTTGAACACTTCCCGTTTTACCTTACCTGTGGCCACATCGTAGCAAAGCAGCGTAAAGTCTTTTTGGTTGCGGTTGAGCATTCCTACATAAATCTCCTTGTCGTCGGGACTCCAGGTTACGCTCGTAAGGTAATTGTCACCCGGGGCGGCATAAGGTTCAAGGTTCACGCTGGAGTGCGCCTCGGCATCGAAAATCTTTACCTGCACCTGATGCATGAGATTGCCCGCCTCGGGATAACGGGTATAGTCGATATAGGTGGTATCCTCGCCGTAAACGGTAAGGGGATATTGCGAAACCATCGTTTCGTCCATCACGTAATACGCCAGTTTGTTGCCTGCATTGGACCAGAACGTGCCTTTGGTGATGCCGAATTCGTTGCGGTGAACCACCTGCCCGTTTACGATACCCTTGTTTTCATCGTGGGTAACGGCCAAACGGATACTGTGGTGGGTAACGTACAGGTTGTTGTCGCGCGTATAGGCAATCTGATGGGTTACGGGCTGCACGTCGAAATTGGCGGCGTCGGAACTCTGCGAGGCCTCAAACTCCAAGGCTTTGATGGGATAATCAAAAATCATGCTGTTGTTTTGGCATTTGAGGAACACACTTTCGTTGCCTATCTTCAGGATGGGCGGAAAATGTTCCATCTGCTTGTATTTGAGCTCAGCAAGTTCGTTGTTCAAGGTTTTTAAGGTAAGCATGGTCTCGATATTTCCCGAAACCGGCATGAATCCTTTGAGCGTGTCGCCCTCCACATAAAAGCAAATCGGTTTGTCCGGAATGGCGTTCCATTGCAGTTGCGAAATGGTGCGGACGTACTGCGGGGCACTCATCAGATGACCTATCTGCAATTGTTTTCCTTCGGTAACCGCTTCCTGCGTGGCCACCAGTTGCGCCTGCTGGGCAAAGAGGCTTCCGCCAAGCAAGAGGAGAACGGACAAAAACAAAGTTTTGGGCGTTTTCATGTTCCTATGTTTTAATCGTTTGAAAATTCTTTTACTTTGTTGCGGTAGTGGGAGAAAACGTTGGCGCGGGACACGAATCCCACATACGTCTTGCCGTCCAGAACCGGAATATTGTAATCGGGGCTGCTGTTGAACTTGCGCGCCACCTGCGCCATGTTTTCCTGTCGGTTGATGATGGTTTGCGGCTTGTACATCAGTTCCTTGACCGTAATCTGCCCGTAAAGTTCGGGCTTGAAGATAAGCGTTTTTATATCATCGAGGAAAACGATGCCCAGAAATTCGCCGTCGGCGCCGGTAACCGGAAAGATATTGCGCGAGGAACGGCTTATGTCCTGCACCAGCGTTCCCAAGGTATCGTCGGGAGAAACCGTAACGAAATTGCGCTCGATAAGCCTTTCCACACTCATAAGCGAAAGCACGATGGAATCTTTGTTGTGGGTGAGCAGCTCGCCTTTGAGCGCCAGCGATTTGGTGTAGATGGAATGGGGGTTGAAATGCCGGCTCACCAGATAGGAAGCGGCACTTACCAACATGAGCGGAATAAAGAAATTGTAGCCGCCCGTTACTTCGGTTACCAGAAAAATGGCGGTGAGCGGAGCATGCATGACCCCTGCCATCAGCGCCGCCATGCCCGCCATGGCGAAATTGGCCAGCGGCAGCTGCATGCCGAACAGCACGTTGAAGGCTTCCGCCACGAAAAGCCCCAGGAAAACCCCCACGAACATGGAGGGAGCGAACACGCCGCCCACGCCGCCGGCCCCGTTGGTAAGGCAGGTGGCCACTACCTTGAGTAGGATGAGCAGTATCAGGAAGCCGAAGAAAACGATATGGCTGTCTTGCCAGTTGTATAAAAACGTGTTGTTGAAGATACGGGTGGTGTCGCCGTTGAACACATCGGAAATAAACGTAAAGCCTTCGCCGTAAAAGGGAGGGAAAAGGAAAATGAGCAAACTGAGCGAGACTCCACCGATAAGAATCCTCCAAAGAGGTTTCTCGATACGCCCGAACCATTTTCCCATGCGTTCGGTAATAAAGAGAAAATAGCAGGAAACGAAGCCTCCGGCAATGCCCAGAATCAGGAAAAACGGAAGGTGCTGTAGCATGAAATCGGCGGTTACGTCAAAATGGAAGGTGGCCGCACGCCCTAGGAAAAACACCGAAGTTACCGCGCCGGTGGTGGAGGCGATAAGGATGGGAATGAGCGATTCCATGGTAAGGTCTATCATAAGCACCTCCAAGGTGAACACCAGGCCCGCCAGCGGCGCACCGAAGATACCGGCTATCGCGCCCGCCGAACCGCAGGCTATGAGCAGTACCAGATTGCGGAATCCCATGTTGAAGAAACGCCCCACGTTGGAACCTATCGCCGCGCCGGTAAGCACCACCGGAGCTTCGGGTCCCACCGAACCGCCGAACCCGATGGTAACGGTACAGGCCACCAGCGACGAGTACATCTTGCTGCGCCGGATACGCCCCCGGGTGCGGCTGAACGAATGCAAGACCTTGGTAACTCCGTGGCTGATGTCGTCTTTTACGATATAGTGCACGAACAGATACGAAAGCGTTACCCCCGCCAGGGGCAGGAACAGGAACAGGTAGTTTTCCTTTTCAGCGGAATGGAGGTTGATGATGAACTCGCTGAAATAAAAAATCATGTCTTTGAGCAGCACAGCGGCCAGACCGCTGAGAAGCCCCACCACGATGCTCAGGCCTATCATCAGTTTACGGTCGGAAAGGTAACGGGTGCACCACACCTCCAAACGGCGGCGGTACAGGCGGAAAAAGTGCAAACGTTGCTGTCCGTAAAACTTGTGCATGAAGCCTAATTGTGTCAAGACTACAAATGTAACAATTTTAAATTTTGTTTTTATCCCGACTTGCACTAAATTTGCACCTCCTTAACCGGGATGTAGCGCAGTTGGTAGCGTGCAACGTTCGGGACGTTGAGGTCGCAAGTTCGAATCTTGTCATCCCGACCACAAGCCTCGTTAGCTCAGCGGTAGAGCAGCTCACTCGTAATGAGCAGGTCGAGAGTTCAAATCTCTTGCGAGGCTCTCACTTTTAGAAATGATGCCGAATAAGCATGAAAAACGTCGGATTCTCTCCGGCGTTTTTTGTATCTGTGCGTTCCTTGCCTTTTGTCTATCGGGTATCCTGCCCGGCATAGCGCAGGAACAGCCGCCCCAAGTTACCGTAAACGGAAAAAACCTGCCTTTGGCATGGGCGGGCGGACTCAACGCCTGCCATTTTGTCGCCATAGACCTCAACGGAGACGGCAAAAACGACTATATCGCCTTTGACCGTATCGGTTCGCGCGTGCTTTGCTTTTCGCACAACTGGCAACTGCTGCCGGATGCGGCGCACTTTCTGCCGCCGCTGCGCTATTGGGTGCAGGCGCACGACTACAACCGGGACGGGCGGCAGGATTTGTTCACGTTCAACGGCATTTCCGGCATCAGCCTCTACAAAAACATTTCCAAACAAACACCCGAGGGCTACCGCCTGCAATTCGAACTTGTTTCCGACGGGCTGCCGGCGGAGATGTTCGGGCATTCCTCGCCCCTGTACTGCACCTGGGCCGACTATCCCGTCATCGCCGATATCGACGGCGACGGCGACTTGGACGTGCTCAACTTCTGGGTTCCCTCCACAGGCGATTTTCTGATCCATTACCGCAATTTCGCCGTGGAAGAAGGGCACCGCGCCGACACTTTCCTGCTCAAGACCGAAGACTGGAGCTGGGGTTGCTTTGTGGAAAACGAAGAATCGAACGCCATTATCCTCGACAGCTGCAGTTCGCGCAGACAGTCAACCGCTGCCAAGAACGCCGCCAAACACGCAGGTTCCACGATATTCGCCGTCAAGAACCCTAACAGCGGTCTGTTCGATTTGGTGTTGGGCGATGTGGGTTATCCGGGCCTTTTCTTTCTGCATAACGGGGGAACGCCGCAACAGGCGCGCATCACGAGCTACGACACGGTTTTTCCGCTTTCCACACCGAGCCGTCTGTATAACTTCCCCATCCTTTCGAACGTGGTTTGGAAAGACAGCCTTTGCTATGTGGTTTCTCCTTTCGAGACCGACCCGTTCAATGCCCAGGGCGCACAAAGCCTGTGGCTTTATGCCGATACCGGAGGCGGGGCGGCTTACGGCATCTTGCGGCAGAAAGACTTCTTGCAAGACCGTATGTTGGATTTCGGAACGGGCGCGGTGCCGGTGGCCTACGACTACAACCACGACGGCAAGACCGACCTTGTGGTAGGCAATTACGGCAGGCATACCGATGCCTTTTACCAAGGCGGCAGCTGGCGCACCCGGCATACCGCCTCGCTCTGCCTGTTGGAGAACACGGGCACCGACGAACAGCCCGCCTTTGAACTCAAGACCGACGATTACCTGGGGCTCTCGCGCTACGGACTGCGCGCCCTGCACCCAGCCTTTGCCGATTTGGACCAAGACGGCAGGGACGAGATGGTGCTGGGCATGGAAGACGGCAGGTTATGGCTGTTCCGTCTGCATGAAAACGGCTTGGAAGCCGATTTGTGCGACAGCCTGTTTCTGGAACTCGAACTGAGCGGATTTTCCGCGCCCGTGCTGTTCGCCCTGGACCAAGACGGACTGCCGGATCTGATTACCGGCGAGAAACAACACGTATGGCAAGCCTCCCCGCGCCGCATCACCAAAGGGAGCTTGAGTTTTTTCCGCAACACGGGCATCAAAAAAAACAGCAGGAACGGGCTTTTTCCGGCCTTTGAAAAAATAACCGACAGTTTGGGCGGCGTGGATGTGATAGACCGCGATTTTTCGAATTTCGGCTATTCCCGGCCGAGTTTCTACAGAAACCGTCAGGGAGAAATCCTATTGGCCTGCGGCAGCGAGAACGGCGAGGTATTTCTCTACGACCATATTTCGGGCAACCTGCAAGGCAGTTTCCGTTTGCTTGGAAAAGCCGCAAAAAACGGGCGGAAAATCAAGGTAGGCATACACGCCGCGCCCCTGCTGCACGACTGGAACGGCGACGGCTTGCCCGAACTGACCATAGGCAACCAATGCGGCGGCCTGCAATACTTCAACGGCAAGGACTGGGAGGCGGCAACGGAAGAAGCGACAAACGTAGAAAAGCCATCGCCCGACAATCGGCAAGCCCTGACCATCTTTCCCAATCCCGCCCAAAACGGTTTTTACGCGCATATCCTGCAACAAGGCATTTACCGGCTCTTAGACAGCCACGGGCGCGTATTGAAACGTTTTTCGTGGCAGGAAGGGCTGCATTATGTGGATATAAGCCGTCTGCCCTCCGGCCTGTATTTCCTGCAATCCGAAAATTGCCAAACGGCTCAAAAGCTCATCAAACCCTAAGCCATGCTACGCCTCTGCACCGCCTATTTCCCTCCCTTGGATTACTTTGCCGCCATAGCCCAGGCAGGCGTGTTCACAATTGACACGCAGGAACACTACCTCAAGCAGACCTTCCGCAACCGTTGCCTGATTGTTACTTCCCAAGGCGTGCAAAGCCTCTCCGTGCCTTGCATCAAGACCTGGGGCAACCATACCCCGGCGGCCAAAATCGCCACCGACACCGCCAAGCACTGGCAACGCGACCACTGGCGCAGCATCTGCACCGCCTACAACAAATCGCCGTTTTTTCTGTATTACAAAGACGACATAGCTCCTTTTTTCGAAAAGGAATACAGGAACCTATGCGACCTCAACGCGCAGATTACAGACCTGCTGCTCAAAAAACTCAAACTGCCCGTAGAAAGGATTCCCTGGGAAAAAGCCAAAGGAGAAGCCGGAACAGACTATACGCCGCCGCTCGATTTCAGCCCCAAGAAAGAAGCCAAATTCGAATTTCCGCCCTATCTGCAGACCTTTCCATGCAGCCAGGCGGCAGGGCATCTGAGCATTCTCGACCTTCTGTTCAACGCCGGGCCTGAATCGGCCTCTATCCTGCAGTCCGCCCGAAGCCTTACGAAAGGCGGCTTTTGAAGTCTTCGTAGCCGAAATCGCGGCGATAGACCACTTGGTTACCCCGAACCATGCACAGGGAGGGATGATGCACGCCGTTGAAGGTGGTGGTCTTTACGAAAGTATAGTGTATCATGTCGTAAAAGAGCAGCAAATCGCCGGGGCGAACCGCTTTCTCAAACAGCCAGTCGCCCATGAAATCGCCCGCCAGACAGCTGTTGCCGCCCAAACGGTAACGGTATTCCCTGCCTTCTTTCCTTTCTTCCGGCCCGGCATGCACCGCCCCATGAACCACGGGATAATAGGGCTGTTCCAGACAGTCGGGCATGTGGGCGGTAAAGGACACGTTCATGATGGCCACCGCCGTGCCGCCGTTCTGCACCACGTCTTCCACCCGCGCCAGCAGATAGCCGGTCTGCCATACGAAAGCCGCGCCCGGTTCGAGAATCACCTGCAGATGCGGCCATTTTTGCCGGAAGGCCTTTAAGCGCGCCATCAATCTTTCTGTATCGTAGCCTTGGCGCGTCATGAGGTGTCCACCGCCGAAATTGACCCATTTGAGTTGCGGCAGGTAGGCGGCGAACCTTTCTTCAAAACAGTCTATGAGGTTGCAGGAGGCCTCGGCATCCGATTCGCAGAGCGCATGGCAGTGAAAGCCCTCCAGGAGCGCCGGAAGTTCCTTCGGGCTCGGTAAATCGCAAAGCCGCACGCCCAGGCGCGAGCCCGGCACGCAGGGATTGTATAGGTCAACTCCCACGGAGCTGATTTCCGGGTTCACGCGCAAACCCATCGAAACACGGGCGTTGACCCTTTTGGCGATATCCGAAAAACGCCCGAACTGCCCCAGCGAGTTAAAGGTGAGGTGGCTGCTGAGCGAGGCTATCTCCTCGATTTCTTCGGGGGCGTAAGTTACCGCATAGGTATAGGCGGGATGGCCCATTTCTTCGAGCGCGAGGCGGGCTTCCCACAGGGAACTGGCCGTGGCCTTGCAGAAACCGTAATCGCGCAGGCGACCAAAAGCCCCCCACATGGAAAAACCTTTCAAGGCAAGGATAATCTCCACGCCCGTGCGGTCGGCCACCTGCCGTATCTTTTCGAGGTTGCGGTCCAACAGATCCAAATCGAGCACATAGGCCGGATTGGGCAACCGGCGCAACAGTTCTTGGGAAAGCGGCAGTTCCGCCATGTTATCCGAAGCGTTCATCTTCAAAAAATTTATCGGAAAAATTAAGCAAATATGTCTTTCGGGTGGTTCGGGTCAAGGCCGTGTAGAGCCAGCGGAGATACTCGGTATCGAGCATGTCTTCGGTAAAATAGCCCTGTTCTACGAACACGCACGGCCATTGCCCCCCCTGGGTCTTGTGGCAGGTGAGCGCATAGGCGTACTTTACCTGCAAGGCATTGAAAAACGGGTCTTCCTTGACCGCCTGCAAACGCTTGCTTTTGAGTGGTATATGCGCGTAATCCTGCATCACCGCCTCGTACAGGCTCCGCATTTGGGCATGCGGCAGGCTCGCCTCGGGAGCATCCAAAGCATCCAACAGCACCTTTACTTCTACCGGCGGCTGTTCAGGATAGTCCACCAAACGCGCCTCGATATCGGCAAAGCGGAAGCCGTAGCGTTCCTCGCGCCGCTTTACCTTGAGCACCTCCATCGTGTCTCCGTTGGCCAGAAACCCGATGTCGCTCTCCTTGGGAATCCAAAAATAGTTGTTTTTGAGAATCATGAGCAAATCGCCTGCCGACAGCTCGCCCTCGCAGCCGAAAATCCGCGCCCGGATTTCGTTGTTGAACATGTTGGCGCGTTTGTTGGAGCGGGTAATGAAAACGATGTCCTCGCGCTCGCGTTTGGCGTATTCGTTCTGCAGGCATTCTTCGAGCTCCTCGCCGCCGATGCGTTCCAAATCGGGAACGGTTTGGGGATAATGCAGGTTGAACAGCGGCAGGGAAACCTCTTCTTTGGCCGTTTTCTGACGCAATGCCGTGGCGTTTTCGAGCACCAGGGAGCCTTTGCCCTGACGTATCACCTCCTGCAGGCAAAAGCCCCGGAAATCGAGCGGAAAACAGGAACGCAGGTAGTCGATATCCAAGGCCGGGCTGTAATCCGAACCCACGGGCGGCAGCTGCGCCGTATCGCCCAGCAGCAGCACGCGGCAGCGGTAGCCGGCCTGCACGTAACTGAAGAAATCGAACAGCAGACTGTTCTCCTGGCCTATCATCGAGGCTTCATCCACAATATAGAGTGTGTTGCGGGAACGGTTGGAACGCAGGGAAGTCTGCATGCGCCCCTCCTGGTCCTGCCCGGTATAATAAATCTGCTTGTGAATCGTGTAGGCAGGCTGCCCCGAATAGGCGGACAACACTTTGGCCGCGCGGCCCGTGGGGGCGAGCAGCACGGTGTTGATGTTCAGCTGCGGCAGCGCCTTGACCAGAGCGCCCACCACCGAGGTCTTTCCCGTTCCGGCATAGCCCTGCAATACAAAACCCACTTCCGAGCGGAAATCAAGGATAAAGGCCGTCAGGCACTTGATCAGTTCCGTCTGTTCGAAAGTGGGTGTAAAGGCGAGGCAGGAAGCAATGAGTTCCTCTATTTGGCGCGCTCCAAGTTTTGCTGCCATTTCCACGCGCTTAAAGTCATCTGGTCGATACCGGTACGGGCTTTCCATCCCAAAAGGCGTTCGGCCTTGCCGGTATCCGCCCAAATCTGTTCGATATCCCCGGCGCGGCGACCCGTAATCTTATAGTTGAGTTTCTGCCCCGTGGAGCGTTCAAAGCTTTCGATCACTTCCAGCACCGAATAACCGCGGCCCGCGCCGAGGTTAAAGAAATCGATGCCCACCGACCCGTCTTTGTCGAGGTATTCCATGGCCGCCACATGCGCCTGTGCCAAATCGCAGACGTAAATGTAGTCGCGCACGGGCGTGCCGTCGGGCGTGTTGTAGTCGTTGCCGAACACCTGGAGGCAGGGGCGTATGCCGGCCGCCGTCTGGGTGATGAAAGGCATCAGGTTGCCCGGCACACCGTTGGGAAGCTCGCCGATCAGACCCGAAGGATGCGCACCGATAGGGTTGAAATAGCGCAAGGCCAGGATACGGAAAGGCTGGCCATCGGGGGGCAACTCGCCTTTGGTAAGGTCGGTGAGTATATCCTCGCTGATGTGTTTGGTGTTGCCATAGGGACTTTCGGCCTCCAGACGGGGCGTCTGTTCGGTAACCGGCAGCTGTTTGGGCTGGCCATAAACCGTGCACGAGCTGGAATACACCAGTTTGCGACACCCACCCTGCTGCATCCCCTCAATCGTATAGAGCAGGGAATCCAGATTGTTGCGGTAGTAAAGCAAGGGTTTCTGAACCGATTCGCCCACGGCCTTGGAAGCGGCGAAATGGATCACGGCATCCGCATCGGCATGGGTCTTGAAAAAAGCAAGACAGGCCTGGCGGTCGGCCAAATCGACCACCTCCATCTGAGGCTTCTCTCCCGTTATCTTGGCGATACGGTCCAAGGTATCCAAAGAAGAATTGGAGAGATTGTCGGCTATCACCACTTGATAGCCTTTCTGTTGCAGCTCAACCACCGTATGCGACCCGATAAAGCCCAAGCCGCCCGTAACGATTACCTTGCGTGTCATATCCGTAACAGGTTGAAAGTTCCGGAACTATCGGGGCAAGGTTTTGTTTACCGGAACATCGGGCAAGCCCAGTTTCTTCTTTACCAAAGAGGTAACGTCGATGGCTTCCGAACCCAAGAAAAGGTTGGCGCTTCCGGCATCGAGGATATAGGCGAACTTGCCTTCCTTGGCCACCGCTTCGATGGCATCCTTTACCTTGTTGTTGAGCGGCAGAAGCAACTCCTGGGTCTTCTGCTGGTAATCTTCTTCGGCCTGGGCGGAAAATTCCTGCAGACGTACCTGCATGTCCTGAATTTCCTTGGCCTTGGTCTGCTTGATCAGCTCCGACCACTGGCTCTGGTTGTTCTGGTATTCGGCATACTTGTTCTGCACTTCGGTCTGCATGGTGGCGATATTGTCCTGCAAATCCTTGGCGTAAGCCTGCAAGGCGGCCTGCACCGAATCGGCTTCCGGCATGAGCTGAATCATTTCCATCGCGTTCACATGGCCTATCTTTCCCTGGGCGCAGACACGGCCGACACCCATCGTCAAGGCAGCCACGAAAGCTGCCGTCAAAAGAATCTTTTTCATTATCTGTCTTTTTTTCTTACTTCAAAATGGTTTTCTTTCCGGCAAAACTATTCCGCCTTGTCGGTTGCCTTGCCCGGTTCGTAGCCCATATCCTTGAGCACTTCGTTGCTGATATCGTTGCGCGGGTCGGCATACATG
>CAMWTX010000034.1 GCA_947177315.1 uncultured Bacteroidales bacterium
GAACATAGAGGTTATTTCCACCGGTTCCATCGGGGTGGATAACGCGCTTGGCGTGGGCGGTTTTCCCAAGGGCAGGATTGTCGAGATCTACGGTCCTGAATCTTCGGGTAAGACTACGTTGGCGATTCATGCCATTGCCGAATCGCAGAAAAAGGGCGGCATCGCGGCATTCATCGATGCCGAACACGCCTTTGACCCTGCATACGCCCAAAAACTGGGTGTAAACACCAACGATCTGTTGGTGGCGCAGCCCGACAACGGCGAACAGGCGCTCGAAATCGCCGACAATCTGATTCGTTCCGGAGCTATCGACATTATCGTGATCGACTCCGTGGCGGCCCTTACGCCCCGTAGCGAAATCGAAGGCGAAATGGGCGATTCCAAAATGGGCTTGCATGCCCGTTTGATGTCGCAGGCTTTGCGCAAGCTTACCTCCACGATCAGCAAAACCGGCTGCTGCTGCGTTTTCATCAACCAGTTGCGCGAAAAAATCGGCGTGATGTTCGGCAATCCCGAAACCACCACCGGCGGTAACGCGCTTAAGTTCTACGCTTCGGTGCGTCTGGATATCCGCCGCATCTCGCAGATCAAGGAAGGCGACAACGTGGTGGGCAACCGCGTCAAGGTCAAGGTGGTCAAGAACAAGGTTTCGCCTCCGTTCCGTCAGGCCGAGTTCGATTTGCTCTATGGCCAGGGCATCTCCAAAATCGGAGAGATCATCGACTTGGGCGTGGATCTGTCGGTATTGAAGAAAAGCGGCTCATGGTTCAGCTACAACGACACCAAATTGGGCCAAGGCCGTGATGCGGTAAAGCAGCTGTTGGCAGACAATCCCGAGTTGAGCGAAGAATTGGAAGCCAAGGTTCGCGCCGCGCTCAGAGCCAAGGAAAACGGCGGCGGAGAAGCCGTGGAAAGCGAAGAGTAGCATGTTGCGGTTGCTGTTGGTAACGCTCTGCCTGGTGGCTTTATGTGTCGCCGGGCTGGGCGTGCGGGTATGGCTCAAGAAAAACGGTACGTTTTCGCATCGTTGCGCTGTAAAGGAAGCCGGCGGCGAATTGGGTTCATGCGGTGCATGCCCCACGGCCGGACGGCATGAAGACTGCCCCAATTATCAACTGCATCATGGCGATACCGCCTCGCGGCTTGCCCGGGCCGTTACGATGGCGGACGAAAAGTAGTTTGAGATGGAAAAGAAAAAACTTCAGAAAACGGCGGCGGTTCATTTGGTTTGCGCCCAAAAGCTCAACTCCAAAGGATGGAGCGCGGAAGAATCGCATTATATCGGCGAAAAGGCCGGTCAGGAAGCGGATTACTGTATTTTGCCCTATCCGCGTTTGAGGGTAGTGGTGTTCTATCCGCAGAAAATCGAGGACGAAGCCGCTCGTTTGGAAAAGATACGCCGCGTGGCGGCGGAAGTCCTGTCGGTGCTGCGCAAGGAAAAGACCGGCGCGGTTGAGGTGGACGGCACGGCCTGGCGCAACGAAGAAGATGTGTTGGCTTTTATGGAAGGCCTTTACCTTTCGTCTTATGTTTTTGATGAATTCAAGACCGAAAAGGCTTCGGGCGTGGAAATTTCGCTTAAAGCGAACCCTGCCGTCCATAAGAAGTTGGCGCGGACTCAAATTCTCTGCCATGAGGTGAACCGTTGCAAATATCTCGTGGATTTGCCTTTTACGGCCTTGAACGCTTCCGGTTTGGCCAAGTGGGCCAAGAAAGATGCCTCCAAATCGGGTATCTCGGTAAAATCATGGACCAAGGCGGAATTGGAGAAAATGGGCATGGGCGGCTTGTGGGGCGTGAACAAAGGCAGTGTGGACGCGCCTTCGTTCACCATGATGGAATACTGGCCGGCCAAGCCCAAGAACAAAAAGCCCGTGGTATTGGTGGGAAAAGGCGTGGTGTTCGATGCCGGCGGCATGAATATCAAGACCGGCAACTACATGGAAGACATGAAGACCGACATGGCGGGGGCGGCTCTGGCGATGGCGGTTGTCCGCACCGTGGCGCAGCTGAAACTGCCGCTGCATGTGGTGGCTTTGCTTCCTTCCACCGACAACCGTTTGAACGGCAATGCGCTGGTTTGCGGCGACATTATCAAGATGTACGACGGCACGACCGTTGAAATCACCAATACCGATGCCGAGGGCCGTTTGCTTTTGGCGGATGCCGTGGCCTATGCGCAGAAGAACCTGAACCCGGCTTTGGTGGTGAGCATGGCCACTTTGACGGGCGCGGCTTCGCGGGCCTTGGGCAGCGAGGGAATCGCCGCCATGCAGGAAAAAGCCGACCGGTATGTGCCCTGCCTGCTCCAGGCCGGAGAATATACCCACGAAAGGCTGTGCTTTTTCCCGATGTGGAAAGAATACGAAAAGGAACTGGAATCGGAAGTGGCGGATATGAAAAACTGCGGAAAAGGCGCCGCCGGCATGATTACGGCCGCCAAGTTCGTAGGGCATTTCACCCAGGCTCCGTTCCTGCATTTAGATGTGGCGGGCGTTGAGTTCCTGCATAAGCGCGACGCCTATCGCGGACCGGGGGCTACGGGCTTCGGAATCCGCCTGATGGTGCGGTTTTTGGAAAACTGCGCCCTATAACATTTTAAGACAAGACAATCATGGAAAAACCAAGAAACAGGAGCATAGGCCGTCCCATCTTGAAAGGCGGCGCGCAAGAACCGGCGCCGAAAGAGAATGTGTCGGTGCCGAAAGCGGAAGTGCCGGAACTCGAAAATCCGCTGCACGAGATACAGCCGAAACGTCCTTCGGAAAGTGCGCGCTTACGGGTGGGCATCACCCCCGGAGACGGTTCGCCCTTGCATTACGGAGCCTTGGTCCGTCTGTTTTCCGACAATGCCATATTCGACAGCGTATTGCCCTTTGTGTATGGTTCGGCCAAAGGATTGTTGCAGGCGGCCGAAAAAACGGGAAGAGAAGACCTGAAGGTGGTGACGCAACGCCAGATACAGGATATAAAGGGTCGGAACGTGCAGGTGCTGGAACCGCAGGAACTTTCGGATGAAAACGGAGAAGACGCCTTGCTGCCCTTGCAGTCGGGTATCCGTCATCTGGCCCAGGGGCATTTGAACGCCTTGGTGTCTTTGCCCCTCGACGAGGCCAAGACACGCGAAAAACATTCCGATTTCAAGAACCAGGCGGTGGCGGTAGCGGAAGTTTTTTCCGCCAATCCGTTCCGCATGTTGCTGGCGCGTTCGATGCGCCTTAGTTTCCTCACCACCGCGAACAGGCCGGATATGGCGGCTTATCTGAACACGCAACGCATCGAACAACGCCTGCGCGGTCTGTATTCGGTCTTGCAGTCCGATTTTTCGATTACCACGCCCCGTATCGCCGTGCTGAGCGCCGATGCCAAGGGATGTTCTATCGATGCGGAAGTGATTAAACCCTTGGTAACCTCTTTGTTTGAAAGCGGGATGCCGGTTTTCGGGCCTTATCCTGCCAAGGAATTTTTCTTCAAGCCCGACCGTTATGCTTTTGATGCCGTGCTGTGCATGTACAAAGAACAAATGGAAACGGTATTCGACAGTTGCCCTAAAGAAGATTGCTGCTACTATACGGCAGGCCTTCCGATTGTGCATCTGGAACCGATATTCGGCGGCATGGGCACTGAAGAAGCCTTCCGTTCTTTGTTCCGCGCAGTCTGTCTGGCGGTGGATATCGATGCCGCCCGTCAGCAGAATGGAAAGTTGACTGAAAATCCGCTGGGTTACCACGCGGCTTCTTACCGGCGCGACGGTCGCGAAGACAATTAGATAAAACAGACAACCGATGAAAATCGCCAGCCTCCCCGTTCATGAGATAGTGGATACCCTGGGCGCCCGCTGCACGCCTTCGCTGCCGGCCGAAAATGTTTCGGTAGAGCGGATTGTTACCGACAGCCGCAGTGCCGGGCAAGGGCAGGGGCGCATGTTCGTGGCTTTGGTTACCCGCAAGGGCAACGGGCATGAATATATCCGCCCGATGTACCGGAGCGGCGTGCGTTTCTTTCTGGTAAGTGAAATCAGACCCGAATACGCCTCCATGCCGGACGCCTTTTTCATACAGGTTCCCGATACCTTGGCGGCATTGCAGCAGTTGGCGGCGGTTCATCGCAGAAAATTCAACATACCCGTTGTCGCCGTTACGGGCAGCAACGGCAAAACGGTGGTCAAGGAGTGGCTCGCTTTTTTGCTGGGAGCGGCCAAACACGTGGTGAGAAGCCCTCAGAGTTACAATTCCCAGATAGGTGTTCCCCTGTCGGTGTTGCAGATGCAGCCGGAACACGAAGCCGCCGTTTTCGAAGCCGGTGTTTCCAAACCCGGTGAAATGGAGGCTTTGGGCAGGATCATCCATCCCGTTTTCGGAATATTCACCAATATCGGTTCGGCGCATGATGCCGGCTTTTCCGACCGGAACGCCAAGATTGCCGAGAAGAATTTGCTTTTCAAAGAGGCGCAGACCCTTCTGTGGTGCGCCGATTATCCCGAAATAGGCGCACAGGTGCAACGGCAGACCGCCCAGGGCATCCTTCCGGAAAATCTCCGCAAGGCCACTTGGACCATGAAGCCCGATACGGCGGCGGATTTGCGGGTTGTCAAACTGGTTCGAGAAAACGGGGGCACACGCATCAACGCCCTTTACGGAGAGAAGGAAATCGCGATAGAGATTCCTTTCACAGACCAGGCCTCTGTAGAAAACGCCGTTCATTGCTGGCTGGCGATGTTGCTTTTGGGCTACGACACGGCCGGCATCGCCCACTTGATGGCCTACCTGCCTACGGTAGAGATGCGCATGGAGATGAAAGAGTGCGTGGGCAACGGTTTTGTGGTGAACGATGTGTATAATTCCGATTTCAATTCCTTTTGCATGGCGGTGGATTTTCTCTGCCAGAACGCGGGAAGCCGGTCCAAATGCGTGATATTGTCGGATATCCTGCAATCGGGCCGCACGGAGGAGGAATTATACGGCGAAGTGGCGGAAGTGCTTTTGGCCAAAGGCATCGATGAAATGGCGGGCATCGGCCCCGCGATGCAACGGCAGCAAGGTGCCTTCTCCAAAATGAAAGCCCGTTTCTATCCCGATACGGAATCGTTTCTGTCAGGTTTTTCGGCAGACCGCTATAAGGGTAAGGCGGTTTTGCTCAAGGGTGCGCGCGTGTTCAGTTTCGAGAGGATCGCCGCCCAGCTGCAAAGGCAGGTGCATCAGACCGTTTTGGAAGTGAACCTGACGGCATTGGTGCATAACATCAATTTTTTCAGAAGCCTGATTAAGCCGCAGACCAAACTCATGGTGATGGGCAAGGCTTTTTCCTACGGTAGCGGCAGCCATGAGATTGCCGGAACTTTGGTCTATAACCATGTGGATTATGTAACGGTGGCCTATCCCGACGAAGCGGTAGCCTTGCGCAACAACGGCATCAACTTGCCCGTCATGTGCATGAATCCGGAAGAGGAAGGCATGGAAACGGTGTTGCGTTACGGCATCGAACCGGTCATTTACAATTTTCGCACGTTTGAAACCTTGCGTGCCTGCATGGACGGCATGGGGCTCAAGGCCAAAGAGAGCGTGCGGATTCATATCGGATTGGATACGGGAATGCACCGCATGGGCTTTGAAGAACCGGATTTGGATGCCTTGATAGCGGTGTTGAAGGCTGAGGAACGCTGCAGGCTGCAATCGGTCTTTACGCATCTGGCCACGGCGGATATGCCCGAAATGGACGCATATACCCATGCGCAGCTGGACCGCTATTCGGCTTGGAGCGAACGTATCATCAAGGCTTTTCCCTACAAGATATTGCGCCATTGCCTCAACACGGCCGGCATCTTCCGTTTTCCCGAATACCAGTTCGACATGGTGCGTCTGGGCATCGGCGCCTACGGCGTGGGAACGGACGAAAAGATGCAGGCTTGCCTCGAAACGGTGAGCACGCTCAAAACGGTGGTTTCCCAGGTGCGGACGATTCCCGCAGGCGATGCCGTGGGCTATGGCCGGCGTTTTGTGGCCGAACGGGAAACCAAGGTGGGCGTTATCGGCATCGGCTATGCCGACGGGCTGAACCGCCGTTTGGGAAACGGCAACGGCAAGGTGTGGGCCAAAGGGCATCTTGTGCCGATTATCGGAAGCATCTGTATGGATATGAGCATGATTGATATTACAGGAACGGATATTGCCGAAAAAGACGAAGTCATTGTGTTCGGCAAGGAAAATCCTGAATCGGGTTAGGCGGATGCCTTGGGCACGATTCCCTACGAGATATTGACCGGCATTTCGCAACGGGTAAAACGTGTTTACTACAGAGAATAAGAACATGAATACATTCGGCAGAATATTGAGGCTGGGCAGTTTCGGCGAGTCGCACGGGGAGGCTTTGGGCGGCATGATAGACGGTTTTCCGGCAGGCGTTCCCATCGACATGGAGCTGTTGCGGTCCGACTTGCGCAACCGCCGTCCCGGACAGGTTTCGGGCAGCGGCAGGCAGGAAAGCGACCAAATAGAAATCCTTTCGGGCGTATATCAAGGCAAAAGCCTCGGAACGCCTATCGGTTTCATCATCCGTAACCAAGATGCCCACAGTGCCGATTATGCGGAGTTGGAACACCTGTTCCGTCCCGGACACGCCGACGACACCTACCACCATAAATACGGCCTGCGGGACGCCCGGGGCGGCGGCAGGGCGTCGGCGCGCGAAACGGCGGTGCGCGTGGCCGGCGGCGCGTTTGCCAAGATGTTGCTCCGCACGCAGAACGTGCAGGTGCATGCCTATACGCAGAGCATCGGCAACATTGCCTTGCCGGATTCGGCCGAAGTGAATCTTCCCGTGGATTCCGCCTTGGTGAGCCGTTGCCCGCACGAAGCCACCGATTCGGCGATGCGGAAACTGCTGGAGGAAACACGCCGGAAGAAAGACAGCGTGGGCGGTGTGGTGGCTTGTGTGGCTACCGGTGTTCCCATCGGTTGGGGTGAACCCGTTTACGATAAGTTGAGCGCGCGTCTGGCCTACGCCATGATGGGCATCAATGCCGCGCGCGGATTCGAGATAGGGTGCGGATTCGAGGCCTCCCGCATGAACGGAAGCCGGCACAACGACACATGGCTCGCCAACGGCAAGACACAGGAAGATCTTTGCGGCGGCGTGCGGGGCGGCATCTCCACGGGAGAACCGCTGTATTTCCGGGTGGCGTTCAAGCCCGTTCCGAGCATTGCGCAGCCCCAGGATTTATTGGGCGAAGACGGCCAACTGCACCGTATGGAAATTTCAGGCCGGCACGATGTTTGTTGCGTTCCGCGCGCGGTGAGCGTGGTGGAAGCCATGACCGCCTTGTGTCTTGCCGATTTCATGCTGCTGGCGCGGAGTTCAAGAATTTAAAATTTTGTTAAAAGCGATTGTTTGACAGTTTATCATCAGGAAGAATGGAAATATACAAGTTCGGAGGCGCATCGGTAAAGGATGCCGATGCCGTCAGAAATGTGGCTGAAATCCTCAATTCGCAGGCAAAAGGGCCTGTGTGCGTGGTTATCTCGGCAATGGGCAAGACCACCAATGCGCTGGAAACCATCTTGGATGCCTTTTATCATCATCAAGACAACCGGGACGGGCTTTTCAAGGATTTGATGGGAAAGCATATCAGTATCCTGCATGGCCTTTTTCCCGAAACTTCGCATCCGGTATATGAAAAGGTACGCGGATTGTTCGGCAACCTTTACGGCAAGCTTTCGGATATCGCCTCCATCGACTACGACCGCGCTTACGACCGGGTGGTTTCTTATGGCGAACGCTTGTCAACCTGCATCGTTTCCGCATATCTGACCGAAGTGGGCATCTACAACAACGAACTGGATGCCACGCAACTGCTGTTGACCGACGGGCGTTTCCGCGAAGGAAAGATCGTTTGGGACGTTACCGAAAGCCGCATCCGCAAGGCGGTGGAAAGCCACATGGACGAACAGACGCAGATTGTCGTTACCCAAGGTTTCATTGCCAGCAATGAAGCGGGCGAAACGGTAACGCTCGGGCGCGAGGGATCCGATTATTCGGCGGCGGTGTTCGCCTATTGCCTCGATGCGGAAAGAATCACGATATGGAAAGACGTTCCGGGCGTTCTGAACGCAGATCCCAAGTATTTCCGCCATACCGAAAAATTAGACTACATCTCGTATTTCGATGCCACGGAATTGGCTTACTACGGAGCCAGCATCATCCATCCCAAAACGATAAAACCCTTGCAGAACAAGCATATTCCCCTGCATGTGCGCTCTTTTGTAGAGGTGGAAGCCCCGGGAACCTGGGTGGGGCTGGACAATGTTCCCAACAGCAAGATACCTTCGTATATCGTTAAGAACAATCAGATTCTGCTGTCGATTTATCCCAAAGACTTTTCGTTTGTGGATGAAAACAACCTTTCCGAAATCTTTGAATGTTTTGTTCAATACGGATTGAAGGTGAACATGATGCAGAATTCGGCCTTGAGTTTTTCGGTGTGCATGGACGGCGACAAAGGCCATGTTCCGGCGGCTATCGAAGCCCTTTCGGAACATTACGACTGCCGCTACAACGGCGATTTGAAACTTGTGACGATTCGCCATTACACGCAGGAAGTCATCGACCGCATCGTGGGCGATTTTCAGGTACTGCTTGAGCAACGTAGCCGGCAGGCCGTGCAATTGGTGCTTAAACCGTAGCGGCCACACCGCATGAAAAAGAAGAAACTCCTGCTTATTTCGGTAGCCATGACGCTTTCCCTGTTGGGATTGCTGTCGGTGCAGTTCTATTGGACGCGGCGCATCTTCGCCATCGGGGAGGATTTTATCACCCATTCGGCGCATCTGGCGATGGAAGAAGTGGTGGCGGCCTTAGACAAGGATGTTTCTTCGGCCCGTTGGCTGCGGGTGCAGAACTTGCGGAAACTGGATTTGGAACTGGATTCGGTGGATGCCCGGATTGCCGTTTTGCGCTATGCCTATCCGCAGGTGTTGCACGAGGATTGCGGCCTGGTCTGGAACGGAGACGGTAGTTATTCCCTGGTGGAGGAGAAGATAAGGAGCATGAAATGGAGCGATACGGTAAACGGTGTGGCGCTTACCGGCAGTTTCATTCAGGCCGACGAAGACGATTCGGGAATTTTGCCCGACACCTTGCGGAACCGGATAGAAGAAACCTACCGGCAACTGCAGCAGAAGCGCAACGACCTGATGTATGCCCGGCGCGTGCTGAACCAAATGCTGCGTTCTTCCCTCAGCCAAGCCCCCGAAAGGGAAGTGGGCTCCAAGATTTCTCCCAGGGAACTGGATTCCTTGATTACGGCGGCTTTGGTGGCGCATAACCTGAAAACGGCCTGCGAATGGGGCGTTTACAGCAGTTACAGTTCTAAACTTCTCTTGCAGAAAACGGGCAGATACGGGCTCAAATTGTTGCAAAGTCCGTTGGTGTATCGCCTTTTCCCTTCGCAACCTACCGATTACCCCACTTATCTGATGCTGTATTTCCCCAACCGCCTCACCTTTATTTTTGCACAGATGTGGTATCTGGTGGTGGCTTCGCTGGTGTTATTCGTTCTGTTGATTTATATCTTCGTATATACGGTCGTTTCCATTTGGCGGCAAAAGAAGCTCACCGAGATGAAAAGCGATTTCATCAATCACGTCACCCACGAGATAAAGACCCCCGTAAGCACGATAGCTTTGGTATGCGAATCCTTGGATGATCCCGACATGCACTACGACCAGGAAGGCCTGCAGGAACTGTTTCGGATTATCCGCCACGAAAATCAGCGCCTGCAATCCCTCAGCGGTCAGATTATCCAGATTTCCAAAATGGAGAAGGGCGATTATTTTCTGAACAAGACGGAATTTTCACTGCATAAAGCCATCGAGGAAGCGGTCAACAATACGGGCTTTCAGGTAATGCACAAAAACGGGCGTATCGTAACGCATCTGGAGGCGGAAAACGACCTGGTGACGGGCGACCGCACCCATATCGTGCATATCATTTCGAACCTGATAGACAACGCCAACAAATATTGCACGGAAAAGCCGCTGATAGAGATTTTTACACGGAACGGAGAAGGCGGTATCTATGTGGATGTGAAAGACAACGGCATCGGTATTGCCAAAGCCAACCAAAAGAAGATTTTTGAGAAACTTTACCGTGTTCCGACCGGTAACCTGCACGATGTGAAAGGTTTCGGCCTGGGATTGAGCTATGTGGCATCCATCATGAAACAACATGGCGGACGGGTGTGGGTGGAAAGCGAATATGCCGCAAAAACTTCGGATAAGAACCAGCCTAAAACGGGTTCGGTATTTCATTTGTTCTTTGTTCAGGAAAAAAGTTAACTTTGTAAGATTATGGTTTTAACTCCGGGCGAGGCTCGGCAAATTTAGATAAGACGATGAAGACAGCTTATGTTTTTCCCGGTCAGGGAGCACAGTTTTCGGGTATGGGCAAAGACCTGTATGAAAAATACCCGCAGGCAAAGGAAATGTTTGAAAAAGCCGACAGCATCCTCGGCTTCAAGATCACCGACATCATGTTTTCCGGCAGCGATGAAGATTTGAAACAGACCAAGGTTACGCAGCCGGCGGTGTTCCTGCATTCGGTGATTTGGGCGGCTTGCCTGCCCGATTTCAAGCCGGATATGGTGGCGGGGCACTCCTTGGGCGAATTTTCGGCTTTGGTGGCCAACAAGGCCTTGGCTTTTGAAGATGCCTTGGTGTTGGTTTCCAAACGGGCCAATGCCATGCAGAAAGCTTGCGAGATGAATCCCTCCACGATGGCGGCCATTATCGGCCTCCCCGATGAAAAAATCGAAGAAATCTGCGCCGGCGTTTCCGGCGAGGTGGTGGTTCCCGCCAACTATAACAGCCCCGGCCAGCTGGTTATTTCGGGCAGTATGAAAGGTATCGAGGAAGCCTGCGAGAAGTGCAAGGCCGCCGGTGCCAAACGCGCCCTGCCGCTCAAGGTGAGTGGAGCCTTCCATTCTCCCCTTATGGAGCCGGCCCGCGTGGAGCTATCGGAAGCTATCGCGGCCACACAATTCGCCACGCCTATCTGCCCTGTTTATCAAAATGTGGACGCACAACCCTACACCGATCCCGAAAAGATAAAGGCCAACCTGATTGCACAGCTTACCTCGCCCGTGCGTTGGACGAAGATTGTGCAGAATATGCACGCCGACGGTGCTACCCGTTTTATCGAAGTGGGCCCCGGCAAGGTGCTGCAAGGCTTGGTCGGCAAAATCGTGCCGGGTGTGGAAGTAATGGGCGCCGATGCCTGCCAAATGTAAGAATGATACAGGAAAAGGCGATAAGGAACCTTTCGGTGATTGTGGCGGTGGCGCGGAACGGCGCTATCGGCAAG
>CAMWTX010000035.1 GCA_947177315.1 uncultured Bacteroidales bacterium
CCCTCATTCCCGACATCATTGTCTATAACACGCCCGAAACCATTATGGCAGGCCGCGACCTGCAGCTGGAAAAGGCGGTGGAAGAAATGCTCAAGGAAGCCGACGCCCTGAAAAAATAAGCCATGGACAAGATTTTTGAAGAACTGAATGTGGCCATTACCGTTTGCAAGGCAGACGGGGAGATTATCGAAATGAACCAAAAGTCGAAAACGGTGAATCTCAGGCCGGGACAGGAAACCCTGGTGGGGCAGAACGTGCTCGACTGCCATCCCGAACCGGCGCGTACCAAACTGCAGGGGCTTTTGGACACGCAAGCCACCAACGCCTATACCATCGAAAAAAACGGAGTCAAGAAATTGATTTACCAGACGCCTTGGTACGAAAACGGCAAGTTTATGGGCTTGGTGGAATTCTCGTTGGAGATACCTTTCGAGATGCCGCATTACGTGCGTAAGCCGAAAATGTAGGTTTTGCTTTCGGTTTATTCGTATCTTTGTCGTTTGGTATTATGGAAAAGGAAAGAAAAAAGAACGGCAATCCCCAGTCTAAAGCACGAGGCGGTGTGCGTTGTTCGTTTTGCGGAAAGGAACTCAACGGCAGGGAACCTGCCGTGCAGGGGGCGGACGGCGCCATCCTTTGTCGGGAGTGTGCCCGGCTTGCCCAACGCTACTTTGCCGAAATCGAAAAGGAGTATCCTTCCAAAGGCTCTTCCCTCGATCCCATCAAACTGAAGAAACCGCAGGAAATAAAACGTTTCCTCGATCAATACGTCATCGGCCAGGACGAAGCCAAGAAAGTGCTTTCGGTGGCGGTCTATAACCATTACAAACGTCTCAATTATTCGGCGGCCGGCCATGATGCCGACCAAACGGAAATCGAAAAGTCGAATATCCTCATGGTAGGGCCTACCGGCACGGGAAAGACCTTGCTGGTGCGCAGCATCGCACGTCTGCTGGACGTGCCTTTCTGCATCGCCGATGCCACGGTGCTTACCGAAGCGGGCTATGTGGGCGAAGACGTGGATTCGATTCTGAGCCGCCTTCTGCAGGCGGCCGATTTCGATGTGGCCCAGGCCGAGCGCGGCATCATCTTTATAGACGAGATAGACAAGATTGCGCGTAAAAGCAGCAATCCTTCCATTACCCGCGATGTTTCGGGCGAGGGCGTGCAGCAGGCCTTGCTGAAGCTTTTGGAAGGCACGGATGCCCTGGTGCCGCCGCAAGGAGGCCGTAAGCATCCCAATGCCGAAATGGTCAAGATAAACACACGCCATATCCTCTTTATCGGCGGCGGTTCTTTCGACGGCATCGAGCGGCACATCGCCTCGCGCATGAACCGCACGGCCATCGGATTCAAGAAAGACGAGGAGCGCCGTACCGCCGACGAAGACGAAAACGTGTTGAAATACATCGCCCCGCAGGATTTGCGTTCCTACGGGCTCATTCCCGAACTGGTGGGGCGTTTTCCGGTATTGACCTGGCTCGACGAGTTGGACCGCGAGGCCTTGCGCAATATTCTTACCGAACCCAAGAACGCGCTTGTGCGGCAGTACCGGCAGTTGTTCGCCATCGACGGGGTGAATTTGGAATTCGAGCCCGAAGTATATGATTTTGTGGCGGAAAAAGCCCTGGAGTTCAATATCGGGGCTCGCGGTCTGCGCGGTATCATGGAAGCGATGATGAACGAACTGATGTACGAACTGCCTTCTTCCGATGTCAGGGAATACCGCGTTACCTTGGACTATGTCAAGTCGCATTTCGACAAGGGTTTGTCGGATAAATTAAAAAACAGTCGATGATGTTCCGTATCCGGCTTATAGGTTTGTTTTTACTGGCCCTTTCTTCCTGCCTTGCGGCGCAGGAGGATTGGTTCACGAAGGCTTTTCCCCAAATGGCCGTCAAGAACGGAAAGGGGGCGGAGGTCAAAGCGGCATCACCCGTAAGGATTGTTTATGACGCCAATGTGATTTGTGTGGGCGGAAAGGCGCATCTGAGTGCGGATTGCTCCCTGTACGGTTCCGGCGAAAACCTCTCGTTCGAATGGTTCAGGATGGAAGGAAGCCCCGTTTCCATCGGCACGGGTCAAAGCGTGGACTATACGTCGAAAGAAGAATCCGAGACCTGTTTCTTTGTGAATGTTACCGACGGGGAAGTGGCGGTGGGTTCCGACACGGTATGGATTTACACAACCCGCATGCCCGAATACACCACCGTTTATGATACCATCTGCCCCGGCATGGAAGCTACCGTAGGGGTGAACGGCGGTGATTATTGGGCATGGAGCACATCCGGCACGTCTTCTTTCATCAATATCCGTCCGCCCAAGACCACGGTTTACCGGGTGCGCGTGTCGTATTATCCCATCGTGCAGACCGGTTATATCAACGCTTGCTATGCGGAAGACTCGGCCATCGTTACTGTAAACGACTCGGCTGTGTTCCGTTTGTCGGGCGACGGCGAGATGTGCGCCGGTTTTGACGCTACGGTGCGTGTGGAAGAAGGCACGGATGTGGTTTGGAACGGTGTTCCGGGCGGTGTTTCGCAACAGTTTACCATAACGGAAGATATGGTGGTCAATGTGGTGGCCACCGACCGTTTCGGCTGCCGTGGCCTGAAGCATTGGCCTATTGCGGTGGTGGAGAATCCGCGCGGCGAAATCTATGCCTATGTGGACGGAGAACCCTCCGATTCGGCTTGTCTGGGCTCGCTGGTGAGGTTGGAGGTGGAAAGCGATATGGAATGCTCTTACCGCTGGTTCAACCGGGATACCTTATATTATACCGAAGTCTATCCGCAGGCCGATTTTACGGCCTATTGCGATTTGTCGGTGGGCGGCGGCCTGCAGGGAACGCAGTGCAAGATCCGCCTTGAAAAGCACATTGCGGTAAGGAACTGCCACAACGTGTATTTTGCCAGCGGCTATGTATTGGATGGCTTTAACAAGACTTACGGGCCGATAGGCGTGGAAGACACCACCCGAACCTACGAATTCCGCATCTACAACCATAACGGAACCATGGTGTTCCATACCGCCCGTTTTACCGAAGGCTGGGACGGAACGTACAAAGGCAGACAGGTTCCGCCGGGCGTGTATGTCTATGTATATCGCGAAACCTACCGCCAGCATACGTGGGAACGCCGCGGTACATTCGCCGTGATCAAATAAGGTTTTCTTTTGAATTTTAAGGGGAGGGATTCCGGCATGCGGAGGCGTGCCGTTCCGGACTATTTATTTGCCCAAAAGCCGGAACATGTTTTGCTTGTAGGCTTCCACCCCGGGCTGGTCAAAGGGATTCACATTCATCGAATAGCCGCTCAATCCGCAGGCGAATTCAAAGAAATAAATCAATTCCCCGATGTGCAGGGCATTCAACTCGGGAACGCAGATGCGCAGCACCGGCACGTTGCCTTGTTCGGAGTGCGCCATCAGCGTGCCTTCTTCCGCCTTTTGGTTCACATAAGCCATTTCCTTGCCGGCCACGAAGTTCATGCCGTCTAAGTTGCGTGCGTCTTGCGGAATGACGATGCGTGTGTTTTGTTTTTCCAGGCTCAGCACGCTTTCAAAGAAAAGGCGTTCGCCGTCTTGGATATATTGCCCCAGGGAATGCAGGTCGGTGGTGAAGCCGGCGTTGGAAGGGAAAAGCCCTTTGCCTTGTTTGCCCTCGCTCTCGCCGTAGAGTTGTTTCCACCATTCGCTCAGATAATAGAAGCGCGATTCGAAATTTACCAGCAGTTCCACCTTCTTGCCGTATGCCGCATATTGGATCTGGCGGAAAAGGGCGTATTGGGCGGCGATATTGCCAGTCCAGTCGAGTTGGTCGGCAATGAGCCGTTCCTGCATCTGAGCCGCTCCCGCCACCAAGGCTTTGATGTCGATGCCGGCCACCGCCAGAGGGAAAAGCCCAACGGGGCTCAGTACGGAATAGCGGCCGCCGATATTGTCGGGAACCATGTAGGTGGTGTAGCCTTCTTCGGTAGCCAAGGTGCGCAAGGCTCCCTTGGCGCGGTCGGTAATTGCCACGATGCGTTGCCGTGCTTCTTCCTTGCCGTACTTCTTTTCGAGATGGTTGCGCAACAGGCGGAAAGCGATGGCAGGCTCGGTGGTGGTGCCCGATTTGGAGATTACGCAAAGCGTATAATCGTGTTGGTCGAGCAGTTCGAGCAGTTCGTTCATGTAATCCTGGCCCAACTGGTGTCCGGCATAAACGATGGCCGGGCAGCCGGGCATGCGGGAGGCCAACTGCGGCTTGAGGGCTTCGGTAACGGCACGGGTTCCCAGGTAGGAGCCGCCGATACCGATGCAGACGAACAACTGCGATTTTTTCTTGAAATCCTCCGCCTTGGCGAGCATTGCATCCAGTTCCGATGCGGGAATCTGTGCCGGAAGCCGAACCCAACCCAGAAAGTCGTTGCCGGCGCCTGTGCCGTCCAATAGCGTGCGGTACGCCTGTCCGATACTTTCTTTCAATGCCGCAACAGTGGAACCGTCTTGGCGTTCAATAAGGTTGGCAAGTATTTTGCCGGCTTCAAGCCCGTAGGTAAAATCAAGGCGGAGCGATTTCATGGCAGTTATCTTTTATTGGAACAGGCGGCAAGCCAAATCGGCCACACGCCAGGAATAACCGTATTCGTTGTCGTACCAGGCCACCACTTTCACAAAGTTGCCGTCCATCACTTTGGTGAGTTTGGCGTCGAAAATGGAGGAGTGGGGGTTGCCCACGATGTCGATGCTCACAATCGGGTCTTCGGTGTATTCGATGATGTTCTTCATCGAACCCTGGGAGGCTTCCTTGATGGCGGCATTGATTTCTTCCGCCGTAACCTCACGGTTCAGTTCTGCCGAAAGGTCAACCACCGAGCCGTCGGGCGTGGGAACGCGCATGGCGAAACCGTCCATCTTGCCCTTGAGGTCGGGCAACACCAGACCCACGGCCTTGGCGGCGCCGGTGCTGGTGGGGATAATCGACACGGCGGCGGCGCGGGCACGGCGCAGGTCCTTATGGTTGCCGTCCAGAATCACCTGGTCGTTGGTATAGGAGTGGATGGTGTTCATGAAACCGCGGCGGATGCCGAATTTTTCGTGCAGCACCTTGGCTACGGGGGCCAGACAGTTGGTGGTGCAGGAAGCGTTGGAAACCAATTTGAGGTCGGGCGTGATGACGTGTTCGTTCACACCCATCACAATTGTGGCGTCCACATCGTCGGCCTTGTCGGCGGGCGCGGTGAGCAACACTTTCTTGGCACCGGCGGCCAGATGCTTTTCCATGCCTTCGCGTTTGCGGAAAACGCCGGTGGATTCGATAACTACATCTACATCATGTTCGGCCCAGGGAATCAAGGAAGGCTCTCTTTGGATATAACAGGGGATGGATTTGCCGTTTACCACAAGCTTTTCGCCTTCCAGACGTGCTTCGCCGGCAAATTTGCCGTGCACGGAGTCGTATTTGAGCAGGTGGAGCCTGGTTTCTAAGGGCATCGTACCATTAATGGCTACGACTTCCACTTCGGGTTTCTGCAAAAGATTTCTGAACGTGATGCGGCCGATACGACCAAAACCATTGATGGCTACTTTAACTTTGGACATAATGCAAATTGTTTGTTACGGTTTAAAACGCCGCCGTATTTTGCGTTCCATACGCAACGGCAACGAAAAACGCTGTAAAGTTACGTAATTTCCACCAATTTACGAAGCCTCCGTCAGATTATAAAAATTAGATTGAAAAGTTTTAGTGGTTGTATTCCCAAAACTAATCGAATTTGAAAAGTTTTAGTGGTTGCATTCCTAAAACTAATCGAATTTGAAAAGTTTTAGTGATTGCATTCCCAAAACTAATCAAATTCATGAAGTTTTAGTGGTTACATTCCCAAAACTTTTGTATCTTTGACGTGTTAAACATTGAGCAAAAGCATGGAAACGATAACGAGAGACTTGTATTTGAACCAACTCAAGGCGTTTAAGGATAAGAAGTTGATAAAGGTGATTACCGGCATCCGGCGTTGCGGAAAGTCAACCTTGTTGGATTTGTTCGGACAATATCTGATGGATTCGGGGGTGACGGAGGAGCAAATCATCCGAATCAATTTCGAGGATTATGATTACATCGATTTGCGGGATCCGAAAAAACTGTATCAATATGTAAAGAAACGCTTGGTGCCTAAGCGGAAAATCTATGTCTTTTTCGATGAGATACAGCATGTGACGGATTTTCCCGATGTGGTGAACAGTCTGCATATCAAACCGAATGTGGATGTGTATGTAACGGGCTCCAATGCGTATATGCTCTCTCACGAAATCGCCACCTTGATGTCGGGTCGCTATGTGGAAATCGCCATGTTGCCGCTTTCGTTCAAGGAATATGTGACGGGAACGGGAGGCCGTGAGAATCTGTCTCAAAAATATGCCGATTATATAGCATTCAGTTCTTTTCCCTATGCCTTGGAGATAGAGGGGGAATCCGAGCGATTGGATTATCTGAGCGGTATTTACAGTACGATTGTGTTGAAAGATATTGTTTCGCGCTATAAGGTGGCCGATGTGACCATGTTGGAGAGTGTGGTTCGTTTTGCGGCGGACAATATCGGTAATATTTTATCAACGAAGCGTATTGCCGATACCATGACATCGGCAGGCCGGAAAATGGATGTCAAGACCGTGGAGAAATTTTTGGCCTATCTGCAGGAAAGTTTCGTTCTCTATAAGGCGGACCGCTACAATATAAAGGGGATGCAGTATTTGAAAACCTTGGAAAAATACTATTTGGTGGATATGGGCTTACGGCGCTTGCTGTTGGGCAGCCGAAATTTCGATGCCGGCCGCATTTTGGAGAATATCGTTTATCTGGAGTTGATTCGGCGGAAATATAAGGTGTATGTCGGCAAGATAGACAGCCTGGAAGTTGATTTTGTGGCGATGGGAAATAAGGGCCCCGTGTATTATCAAGTGGCGGCCACCGTGCGCGACGAGGCGACCTTGAAACGCGAGTTGGCCTCCTTGCAAAAGATAAACGACCAATATCCCAAATATCTGTTGACCTTGGACGAAGACCCGGATGCGGATTACAACGGCATCCGCCGTATCAATGTTTTGCAGTGGTTGGTGGAGTAAAAACTTGTATCTATATAAGTATTTTTGTAAAATCTATTTACAATATATGGATATTATAATTGTTTCGTAATAATTTAATCCTGTATCATTTGGATATAATTTAGAGGTTCTGATAATACGGGAACCCCATCTGGAGTGTTTCCGGTCTCAAAAATCTTCTTCCAGTAACCTTGGTCTTTCTTGCCAGAGAATACAGAAGAAGCTAAAGAACGGTTTTTCCAAACAGGAAGTTGGGATAGAGAATGAATAAAATTCCTTAAATTTTTCCATAGTTGATCCGGAAACTGTGTCTGAAAGAGACTACACTCATTAATTATTTGACCATTGTTGAGAAAATACATCTTTATGATGTTTATTAAATAAGGTGTCCATGCATATAAAACCTCCTCCTTACTGATGCGATAAGCAATTAAATGTTCATCTGTTATATCAGAATCTCTTTGATCGATTATTCTACTTTCAATTCTGTTAAGACCAATTTCCTGATTGAATTTTCCGACGTAAAGTTCTTCGGTAATTATAGAAAGTAACTGGCAGATCTGAGTAATTTCCAATTCTCTTGGGTTCCTGCCATCTTCTGATTTATAGTCCATGGGAGTAGAAAGAATACCCTTTGAATCAAGAAATTTAGATAGAAACACCTTGTCATAAGTACTATGAGATAAAGGAAGTGATTTTCCTTTTCCTTCAAAATCGATATAGTCCTTCATTTTATTGTCACGTGAAGTTGTGATAGAGCTACGAATAGCATCTAAGATGTAAGTCTTCATTTTAATACCCTTAAAGAAATCACAGAGGGTAGTTTCTGAAAAATGGAAGTTGTCTGGCTGTAATCCATGAGCTTCTTGATACTCCTTGACTTTTTCATGATACTGAGTATTATTGAGTTGGCGCATTACAGCCTTATCGAAGGCAATCTGTCTCAACTTGCTACCTGCATTGGCATTTGTTTCAGTCAAGATATTTACATCTGCATCAATGAACAGCCTTACGGGAATAACTTTTGTCCCGAGAAGAATTTGAGCAACAGCTTTGTGTTGTCCATCAAAAACCTTGATTTTATCGTTATCAATACGGGCAAGAGTGAGGTGTAATTGAGGGTTCTTTTTGTAAAATTCCTTCACAAGAAGATTAATGCTACTATTTATACCTCTAGGATTTATAAGCTCATCGTGGTATAAATATTCGAGTGGAACTTCAATAAATGCAGACTTTACTTTAGATTGGAAATCAATGAAAATTGGTGCATAATGGACTTCGGTTGAACCAAGTTTATCAAATGTATATATAAGTCTATTATTCTCAATTTTGAAAGAGAAATCGTATTTAGATCCATTTTCAGAATTGAGTAAATCTTTTAATGATGCGGATCTATTTTCCTTTTTTTGAACCGACTCCTGAATACCTTTCAGGCGATGAAGCGCACGTGCAACGCAAAGATGGGCATCTTGCTTAGACTTATTGCATGACTCATGTGTGAGGGCAAAGTTGCTTTCATTGTCTTTACCACCTGTGTTTAGAGGCACTATGTGATCAATATTAGTAGTGTGTACATCAATATCAATGGGCTGTTGGCAGATAAAGCAACATCCATTCTGCATTTTATGAAGTTTGAGTGTTAAATCTTTATACTCATCGCCACTCAATTTTCTTAAATATTGAGAAGTCATAACTATATATTATTCAAAGGTTAATTGTTTTCTCAAAAAACTTTGTGCATTTCCTCAATATGGATACACTTAAACGAGAGATATTCTTTTTATGTTTGCTCTCTCTGTTGGTAGATCACAAATTTACAACAAATTTCTGAGCTTACACAAACGTCGCCTCGCAGCGGAACATCTTGCGGAGGTTTGCTTGTTTTGTTGCTTATTAATTATCGATTTTCCATATGAACTCACAATCAGGGTATGTGGAACATCCGAGGAACTCTCCAAACTTGCCCTTGCGTCTCACCAACTTATTACCACAACGCGGACAAATTCCATCTTGGATTGCCATCGCCTTCTTCTGCTTATACGCCTGTACGCCCTCGGCGTGTTTTTGATAGCTTTCTACCTCTTTTATTTGAATTCTATTTAATTCGAAGCCAAAGGCCTCTGCCTTTCTTTGAGACATCCGCTCATTTTTAATCTCCTTGAACAAATTCAGCAAATCATCCCAACACAATATCTTTGTTCCATTATTCACACTCACCCGCAATCTTGTATTCGGAGGAAACGCCACTACCGAGAAAAACGGCACATTTTCAAATGATACAAGGTTCTCACTCAATACCGCGATATGCGTGTTATTTTGTCGTACTGGGTTATAAAACTCATATCCTTTGCCTCTAAAATACTCTTCCCAACACTGAGCACTTTCACTACCATAAACTTTACCTCTGAAATTTTTAGTTTCAATTACAAATACCCCGAACCGCGACACAACAATGTGGTCTATCTGCGTGGTTCCGCCCAAGGGATTGTTGAGTAGCACGTTATTAAATACTCTATACTCATATTGAGGGAGACGACTCAAAATTTCAGACACAGCCTTTTCTCCCGCAATGCCCTTCTCTACATTGTTTGCTGTCTCCCAATGCCATTGTTTAGACAGGGGACGCTTATGTTTCTTATGTCCGAAACCAAATACCGCTACTACAAATAGCAGTAGCAAAATCCCCAATAGAAGAAAAACGTCCATGCTCATTACTTCCACTCTCTAATCAAGCAATCCATTAAAGCCATTCTATAGGGCTTTGCTTCCGTGTTTTTAGGATGCCGATACCAATCATCTTCATGAATTTTCATAATCAAATCCCAATACGTATCGGCTGTAAGTTTTGCCATGGGAATACCGTATTTCTTACTGATAACAGGTTTGGACTGCTTGTTAAGCGACACAAAGAAATCGGGGCGTTTCATAGCTAAGAGTCGCGAGCAAACTGCCGGTCCCACGTCCAACCCTTCTATGGAACGCAACTTATTCAAGTATTTTCGATACATTGCTTTGGTTATATTCCCTGTCAGTGGTATTGCTTTCAATGCTTCATTTATCGTCTTGTTATTATTGTTAATATGGGTTTTTAGAGTGCCATGCATAACTGTGCCGAACATCCACCAATCTATCTTGTCACTTTCCAAAATATTGGCCCTTTTATTTTTCCCTATCGTACCTGCCAAGTATTTGCGTTCGTCATCTGTCAACTTATTGAAAGAACATTTGGCAAAAAGGCGATGCGCCTCTTTCAATTGCTTAATTCCCCATTTAAACCGCCTGTCCTTTCGCAACTCTTTCTCATATTTTTCCCAAGGAGTAGTCTTTTGTATTTTTTCGATGACCCAATTTTTCGATTCCCTAACAGGCTTCACTTTTCCTTTGCTCAATTTTTTCAGAACAGGCTTCTGTCTCTCATAAGCATCCCGATACTTCTTTAATTCTTTTTTTGTAAAGGAGTCAGCCTTTTCCCATTGTTTCAAAATATAAGTCGAAATGGCATCTCTGATATGATTATCTTTATTACCTGTCAAAAGAATATTTGCCTCGCTATTTTTTGTAAAACCTGCACAAGTAAAGTTGGAACTCCCCACAAGAGCAGCCCACTTACCATCCCGATTATAAAAAAGATAAACCTTGGGATGGAAAGTGCCATCAGTTTGAGTAAGGAACTTAACTTGCTTCGAGTTTATAAAAATCTTAATAAACTCTGGCGAAGTTTGGTAAAAGTGACAACCTATCACCAATCGTTTAATCTTATTCCTATATTGGAGTAGCGTACCACCTATACTGAATTCATCCTGCTCTGGATCTGACGCCCAAGCTACCGCCCACTCAAAACACTCGTATTGTTCGCATAATTTAGTGAATTGCTCACATAAATTCTCGCTATCAGAGATAAATTCAATATGCATCATGGTTTATTTGTTTACGAATGCAAAAATAATAGATACTTGTTTATAGTGTGCCAAAATGTGCTTACACAAGTGTCACTACTTAGGTCATGGTATAATCCAAACAAGTTAGTGTTTTTACTTCAATCTATCATATAATAAATACTTTTGCTATATTTGCCATATTAAAAGATGTGTTGATAGGATAATGGCAAAGAATACGATGGGGACTAAGTTGCCCCGTAGATTGGAAGAGACCATGGTTCAGATGGGGGAGCGGATTAAGCTTGCCCGCTTGCGCCGTAACCTCTCGATAGCGCAGGTGGCGGAACGGGCCACATGTTCACCGCTTACGGTTAACCG